>CAJCJB010000259.1 GCA_903970545.1 Candidatus Saccharimonadota bacterium
ATTCCAAACCCTAAGCTCATCGAGACTGCCGTCAAAAAACTCGCCACAC
The DNA here is from genome assembly GCA_903970545.1 of Candidatus Saccharimonadota bacterium. GTDB lineage: Bacteria > Bacteroidota > Bacteroidia > B-17B0 > Aurantibacillaceae > PALSA-968. The sequence continues at coordinate 50 of CAJCJB010000259.1, forward strand.
CCCGGTTGGGTACCTATAGACAAGGGGTTTGAATTAATTGCAATAGAACCCACAATAAGCGATGATGTAGCTGCTAAAACCCCATCTTGGTATAGGCGTATGTAAGAACCATCGTATGTGGCTGCCAAGTGGTGCCATTGATTAAGACCTGCATATGGAGCCGACAAGGTTTGCCATCCTCCTCCAATATAGAAATAAGCTACGAAATTATTCCACCCGTCATCTGTACGCGGAAAAATGTATCCGGTATTAGATGTTGTGCAGCTGGATTTGCAAATTACATCTTGTATACCCGAACCATTGGTTGCATATACCCATGCCTCAAGTGTTATAGTACCTGAAATGTCTAAACCCGCATTATCAGGCACAGAAACAAAAGTGCTTGCGCCATCAAAATTTAAAGCGGCACCATATACACTTGTATTTAACAAAACAGATGCATTGTTACTATAGAAATTAGCCGTTGCCAAATCAGGTTTTCCATCTCCGTTAAAGTCGGCAGAGGTTACTGATTCGGGTTCGAGTCCTACAGTATAGGTTACCTGTGCAGAAAAAGTACCTGCCCCTGCGTTTAACAATACAGATACCGTATTATCAAAAGAATTAGCTGTTGCCAAATCGGGTTTCCCATCATTATTAAAATCGGCAGTGGTTACTGATATGGGATTGCTTCCTACAGCATAGGCTCCCTGTGCCGAAAAAGTACCTGCTCCTGCGTTTAACAATACATATGCATTATTACCACTAGCCGTTGCCAAATCGGGTTTGCCGTCTCCGTTAAAATCGGCAGCGATTACTGAACAGGGACCGCTTACAGTATAGGTTACCTGTGCCGAAAAAGTACCTGCCCCTGCGTTTAGCAAAACAGATAACGCATTACTACCGCTATTAGCCGTTGCCAAATCGGGTTTGCCGTCTCCGTTAAAATCGGCAGAGGTTACTGAAGAGGGAGCGCTTCCTACAGCATAGGTTACCTGTGCAGAAAAAGTACCTGCCCCTGCATTTAACAATACAGATGCCGTATTACTACTATAATTAACCGTTGCCAAATCGGGTTTTCCGTCTCCGTTAAAATCGGCAGAGGTTACTGACCAGGGTGCGTTTCCTGTAGCATAGGCTACTTGTGCAGAAAAAGTACCCGAACCTGCATTTAGCAATACAGATACCGTATTACTACCATAATTAGCTGTTGCCAAATCTAGTTTCCCATCTCCGTTAAAATCGGCATAGGTTACTGATTGGGGATAGCTTCCTGCAGCATAAGTTACTTGTGGTGCAAAAGTAACCTGTGCCTTTGCTGTGCTTAGAGCCAAAAAGCAAGAAGCAAATGTTAAAGTTTTAAATAGTGTTTTTTTCATGCTTATTATTAAAATTTCATCGAAAATAAAGGTTTTAGTTAAGTTGACAAAATAAATACATTGAACAACTTGGCTTTGTATGCGAGCTACATAAAAGACTCCTTATTTTATCCTTAATACAGCCCATGTTATATTTACGTTAAGAAAAAAGCCGCTCGTTGTGGGAGCGGCTTTTATACATATAAATTGCTTAACTACCCCTTCTTACAATCGTATTGTTTTGCGAAGGGCACAAACCTTTGTATTTTTAAAAGCAGGCAAGCTGTTTTTGGCATCATTAGTGGTAAATTCTCAATCATCCTCTCATTCCTTTCAAGCATCCTCTCATCATTCAACGTTATCCTCTCTTGCTTCTCAATCATCCTCTCATCGTTCAACGTTATCCTCTCTTGCTTCTCAATCATCCTCTCATTGTTCAACGTTATCCTCTCTTGCCTCTCAATCATCCTCTCATCGTTCAACGTTATCCACTCTTGCTTCTCAAGCATCCTTGCATCATTCAATATAATTAGAGCATCGTATCGCATTATAAGAGGATTGTAACGAGGAATGTGAGGATGCTTAAAAAATTTGCTTGTATTGCGCTGCTTTATGCTTGCATGTTTCAATATTATGACGCATTGACACAAAGGCAATAAAAAACCCTGCAAGATTACTCTCACAGGGTTTTGGCTTATGTGTGTTATCTGCTAATTGATAACGGCTGCTTATTAAGCGGTGGCCACACCACCTGCATGCCCCGGCAAGTTACCACCACCAACTGTTCTTCCTCCGGGTCCAACTATTAGTTTTACCCATGGACTCCAGTTGTAGGTAGATTTTTTGGTGTTTACCTTGTGGTTTCTAAAATACCAAACATCACCTTGGTTTAAATTATACACGTAGGTTTTAGAGGTACTGGTAGAGGGTAGGTTTATGATAGTTGTCATATCCTTGCTCATCTCCCATTCGTGATGTCCGGCGGTATCAGCCGTAAGTAAAACAGTTCCCAACACTTCGGTGTTCACGGCATCGTTTTGTTGTTTTACTTTGGTTTTAGATGTTTTTACAAAGTAACCTGCACCTACTATAATGTTTTCGGCGTTGGCAGTATTAGCATCTGCTTTAGCCTGCACCATAGTCATTATTTGTTTCAGGTCGGTCATTACAATAGCAAGCATTGCCTTACGATTGGCAACTGTGCCTGTTTTGTTAACCACCGCAGCTTGTGCAGCTACTAAGTTATTTACATCTGTAGTAAACTGTGCTAAAGTTACTACGTTGGCAGGCCACCCCGCTATAGGGAAGTTTGTATTACCTGTTATTTTGCCCACTATAGCCAGGGCTCTTACTATTTTATCTGCTATTTTACCCGGCATTTTAAGCACCGCTATAAGGAGCTTAACCGAGATACTTACGTTACTCATGATTATGTTTTTCTTTTAATGAAATGATAATTGATTTGTACGGTTCGTTCTTTTAAGTAAAGTGTTGAGCCGTGAAGAGAAGCTTATAAGGTTGCTCTAAGATTTTAAAGGAAGCTTATGGTAGGGTTTTGGGGTGTCCGCTTGTTGTATTAATTTCTTTTCCTGTTTAGGTTTACAGTTAAGATTTGGTAGCTATATGTTTGGACGTTTTAGTGGTGTTATCATGTATTATCTCCTTTCTTGCTAACCCAAATTTAAGAAGATAATAGGGTATAATACGTTTTTTTGTTCAGTATGTTATGCGTACCTTAGTTAGTTGTACGGCTACTATGTATTTAGCATCTTTGCAATCCCTTTTAAAAGATAAAACTTAATCCATAAAAATGAAACCATTCTTAATCCTATTGCTCATTACCTTTAGCAGTCTGTATGTTTCTGCACAAAGCAAAGCAACCGCCAAAAAATTTACCGATAAAGAAACAGGCTTTCAGCTAACTTATCCCGATACGGTTACACCGGTAGTATTAAAAAACAATGAGGATATTAAATCTCAGGTAGAGCCTTTTGTAATAGAGGTCTATAACCAAAAGCAGGCTAAGAAATTAGATTCTATAACCGGTGGTTGTTATAAATTTGATGAAGTACATAAAAACAAACACAAGGTGGCCATGAAAGAATTTTCTTGCGAAGAAGGTGCTGCGGGAAGTTTGTACTATACTTTTCTTTATACGATTGAAAAAGGCAACTACACTATTCTGATTAAGTTTTTGCACAGGCATAGTGATGTATATACTGATAAGAAAGGCAAACCGGTACCCTTTAATAAAAAGAAAGATTTGCGTTGGGCACTTGATATTATAGAGAGTGTACAATTTGTGAAACAACAGTTAAAAGGGTAAATACAAAAAATGAAACAAGAAAAGAACGAACATATTAAGAAAATTAAAAAGGCAATAGAGCCCCTAAGACAGCAGATTATTAACCATAAGGTTTATTCGGCAATTAAAGATGTAAACGATTTGAAGGTGTTTATGCAATACCA
>CAJCJB010000260.1 GCA_903970545.1 Candidatus Saccharimonadota bacterium
TGATTTGCAAATAGACCCAAACCCTTATAATTGTTTGCCTAATCATATAGCATCTATGGACTCAACAGATTTGACAGTTCCTTTATGCGCAGCAGGAAATACAAACGGTTGCCCTGTTGCAGTAACAAGCATAGAGCAATACCATACAAATAATAACATGAGTGTTTACCCCAATCCAAGCACAGGCAGTTTTCAGGTAACATCTACAGGTAATATGGATGAAATAAAAGTTACCGATATGCTTGGGCAAACTGTTTATGAAGCAAAACCAAACATAACAAATACTACTTTACAATTAAATAATGCAGGTGTTTATTTTATTACGATAACAAGTGGTACAGCTATTAGTACACAAAAGGTGGTGGTAAGTAAATAAGAAGTTAATTAATCTTATCCGTTCAGCGCTTCCGCACCGCCAACAATCTCTAATATCTCGTTAGTAATAGCAGCCTGACGGGCTTTGTTGTAGCTTATCTTTAATGAGCGTAACATCTCTTTTGCATTGTCAGTTGCTTTGTGCATGGCAGTCATACGCGCACCATGTTCAGAAGCAACAGAATCTAACAACGCTTTGTAGAATTGTATCTTTAATGATTTTGGTATCAGGTCGTTTACAATATATTCCTGGTTAGGTTCAAAAATATAATCTGTCTTAACTTTTGACTTCTCACCTTTTACATTTGTTTTTAAAGCAGAAGAATCAATAGGTAAAAAACGCTCGGCAACAGTAAACTGCACAGCCGCATTTTTAAATTGATTGTAAACTAAATAAACTCTGTCAAACTGGTTATTGGCAAAAGCATGCATTACCTTTTCAGCAACCGGGGCAACGTTTTCAAAAGAAAGTTTATCAAACAACTCATTCAAATGAGTCGGCAAATCACTTCCATGTATATGATGTTCTGTTCTTTTAAAAGCATCATCTGCCTTTTTTCCTACGCACAACACAGATACTTTAGGAGACCCATGATATTCATTTCTAATCATGCTCCACGCTTTTTTAATTACGTTGGCATTGAAACCGCCAGCCAAACCACGATTAGAAGATATAAGAATTAAAAGTACATTTTCGCCATTTGTATCGCGGGCATATTTATTTTCGGAAGTATCTAAACTGGCACTCAGGTTTTGAAGTATAGAAGTAAGTTTATTGGCATAAGGGCGCATTTGAGTAACGGCATCCTGCGCACGTTTTAACTTAGCAGCACTCACCATTTTCATGGCGCTTGTAATCTGCATCGTCGACCCAACTGATGTTATTCTATTACGTACCTCTTTTAGATTCGGCATCTTCTTTTAATCTGAACTCTTAATTTACTTAAACTTCTTTACAGTTTCTTTTGCAACTTCTTCTAATGTATTGGTAATCTCATCGGTGTATTGTCCGGCTTTCAGGCTATCTAATATGTTTTTGTGTTTTCTATCCATTACATCCAAGAAATCCCTTTCAAACTCGCGTACTTTATTTACAGGCACTTCGCGTAACAAGTTACGTGTACCACAATAAATAATAGCAATTTGTTGTTCAACACGAAGCGGAGAGAAAGCATTTTGTTTTAAAATCTCCACGTTACGAGCACCTTTATCAAGTACAGATTTTGTAGCAGCATCTAAATCAGAACCGAACTTAGCAAAAGCTTCAAGTTCGCGGTATTGTGCTTGGTCAAGCTTTAAAGTACCCGCTACTTTTTTCATTGATTTAATTTGTGCATTACCACCCACACGTGATACCGAAATACCTACGTTAATAGCAGGACGAACACCCGCGTTAAATAAATTACCTTCTAAGAAAATCTGTCCATCAGTAATTGAAATAACGTTTGTTGGGATATATGCAGATACGTCACCCGCCTGTGTTTCAATAATAGGAAGAGCCGTTAACGAACCACCACCTTTTACGATTCCTTTAATAGAATCCGGAAGGTCGTTCATGCTTTTAGCAATATCATCAGAAGCGTTAATCTTTGCAGCACGCTCTAACAAACGACTGTGCAAATAGAATACGTCACCAGGGTAAGCCTCACGTCCCGGAGGGCGGCGTAATAATAAAGACACCTCACGATAAGCAACGGCTTGCTTAGATAAATCATCATAAATAATTAAAGCAGGACGACCGGTATCACGGAAAAACTCTCCGATGGCAGCTCCTGCAAATGGAGCGTAGAACTGAATAGCAGCAGGTTCTGCAGCAGGAGCAGCAACAATAACTGTATAAGCCATAGCACCGTTTTCTTCTAAAGTACGTTGCACGTTGGCAATAGTACTTCCTTTTTGTCCGATAGCTACATATATACAAAATACGGGTTTACCTGCTTCGTAAAATTCTTTTTGATTAATGATGGTATCAATCGCAACAGTTGATTTACCAGTCTGGCGATCACCAATGATTAACTCACGTTGTCCACGACCGATAGGAATCATGGCATCAATCGCTTTGATACCTGTTTGTAAAGGCTCGGCAACCGGCTGACGATAAATTACACCTGGAGCTTTACGCTCTAAAGGCATTTCATAAGTAACACCTGTAATAGATCCTTTACCATCAATAGGTTCTCCAAGTGTATTAACAACACGACCTAGCATACCTTCGCCTACTTTCAGCGAAGCAATGCGTCCGGTACGTTTGCATGAAGAGCCTTCGCTGATACCAACACTTGGTCCAAGTAATACGGCACCGATATTATCTTCCTCTAAGTTAAGAACGATAGCTTGCAAGCCTGTTTCAAATTCTATAAGCTCACCGCTTTGTACTTTTGATAAGCCATATATACGTGCAATACCATCACCAACTTGTAGTACGGTACCAACTTCTTCCAGTTCAGACTCAGATTTAAAGCCTGATAACTGTTGACGTAAAATTGCAGATACTTCTGCGGGTTTAATTTCTGCCATCTCTTTTCCTTTTTTGTTTAATATTTAATTTACAGAAAATGCTTTTCTTAAATCATTTAGTTTTCTAGAAACGCTTGCATCCACTTGTTTATCACCAATAGTAAGTATAAACCCACCAATTAAATCTTTATCTACTTTTTCTACCAACTCAACTTCTCCTTTAGTAGTTTGTTTTACCAATTCTAAAACTTTTGCTTTTACCGTTTTATCAAT
>CAJCJB010000261.1 GCA_903970545.1 Candidatus Saccharimonadota bacterium
GTACTCTTAAAGCAACGGCGTAGTAAAAGGGCCGCACCAGGGGGCATCCTGGTCGGGGTGTTTGCTTTTTGCCCAATGCCCAAATAGTATTAGTTGTTTTACCTCCAGGTATTAAACCCTTTTATATCCCGTGGGATAGTACTTCCTTGATGTGGCATTTTAATAAAATTTGTTGGTTAAGTTCGATAGACCAGCTTGGCATCGACTACAGGGCAGGAGCAATAGGTGGCAATAATTTTAAACCTACTCTATAACAAAGTTAGTGCCTTATTTGGATAACCAACCAACAAATGGTTGTTTTGTTCATAACTTCATTTGAGACGCAAGTGCAGTAAGATGGGACGCGTGCGTCTTAACCTGAGACGCATGCGTCCTAAACCGAAGAGTGAGCGTCTTAAACCGGGACACAAGCACATTAACTTGGGACGCAAGCGTCCTAAAATGAGACGCAAACGTCTTAAACCGAGACGCGTGCGTCCTAAACTGGGACGCAAGCACAGCGTAATAGGACGCAAGCTCGGCATGATGAGACGCTGACTCTCCCCCACCAAATTTTAGCTCTTTTTGTGCTTTTGTTAAGTTTTAGTAGTTTAAGGGGAGTTCTCAATCTTACCAAATTATTAAGTTTTAATAAACATTACACAATAAATAAGAACAATCGTCGTTAGCCAATAAGAACTAAAATAAATGAAAAAAATAATCACACTTTTATCCTTAGTGCTTTGTTTAAATATAAACGCGCAAACAAATGTAAGTGGGGGAATATATTCAAACACTACATGGTCCCTATCAGGTAGTCCTTATATAGTTACTGATACTGTTGTTGTATTTCCTGGCGTTACACTTACTATTCAACCCGGCGTAACGGTTAAATTTAATACCGGCATACAAATTGAACTTAGGCAAGCTGCATTAGATGCTATGGGAACAAAAACTGACTCTATTACGTTTACCAGCAACTCTTCTCTTACCGCAGGTAGTTGGGATGAAATTAATTTGAATGGCGGAACCATGACCGACAAATTCAACTATTGTGTTTTCAAATATGCATCTTCGGCAATTTCTGATAACAGGGGTAGTATAGGCGATACATTAATTATTAAAAACTCTACGTTCAATTTTAATACTTCCGGATTGTTTGGTCAGGGCACTGGTATTGGTGTTATTGATTCCTGCCATTTCAGATACAACACGAATGGCACCTCTAGTAATTATGGTGGGTCGATTAACTATTGCGATTTCTCTTATAACTCATCAGTAGGATTTGGTTGTGATGGATTTAACACATTAAACAATTGCACGATTACTCATAATCCAACAGGAATGAGTGGGATGCATGGTTCTACAGTTTATAATTGCATCATAAAGTATAATCAATCGGGAATAACTATGACTAACGGTGTTCGCATAAAGAATTCTACTATTGATTCAAACACAGTAGTAGGCATAAGTATGGGGGCGAGTGCGGATGTTGATAGTATTGTAAATTGTCAAATAAAATACAATGAAGTAGGTTTGAATGATTTTAATAATGGTTCTTGGCCAAATTATATTTCAATGAATGATATAGAAAGTAATTCTACTGGCATTCACTTGCAAACTACGCTAGATGATATTTTTTGTAACAAAATTTGTAATAACACTACTTATGATTTGCAATATACAGGAACAAGCAATGTATCTGTTACAAACAATTACTGGTGTACACCAGATTCAGCCGCTACAAGAGCCGTTATTTATGATGGCTATGATAATGCAAGCTATGGGTTAGTAAAGTTTATGCCTATGGATAGTATTTGTTATTTAACAACAGGGATAGAGAAGTTTACAAATAGCAATGAACAGATAACCATTTACCCTAACCCCAACAATGGCAGTTTTGTTATAGAGCCAAACCCATCCCTAACCCTTGCCCAAGGGAAGGGAACTTTAATGCAGATGTATGATGTTAATGGTAAACTTGTATTAAGCCAACCCATAAACGGCAAAACAAGTATTGATGCAAGCAGCTTAAACGAGGGTGTTTATAACATAAGCCTGCAAAGCAATGAGGGTGTTGTTAACAAGAGAGTAGTAATAGTTAAATAACCAATTAAAACAAATAACAATATGAAAAAACTACTTACCCTATTAGCCTTAGCGCTTTGTTTGAATGGGATGGGACAAAACGAGTATTTAGCATTAGTAAATTCTGTAAACTGTTCTTATAGTAAATTTGATAGTATTCCAAATGCTCATTTGATTGAAGTTAACTCTTCTACGATTGATGAAAATAATCATAGATATTTCTTTATAGGAACTCTGGCAAACAATATGCCAAACTCTCTTTATATTATCAATACATTAACAGGTGGCGTTATAAATAGCTATAAAATGATTTCAAATAAACAAGATTCTTTATTAATTGGGTTGGAATATGATAATAGTTCTGATACTTTATATGGTATATTAGAGACAGATACAACCAAGAATACTTATTTTGTTTGGATAGATTTAACAAATGGTGCAATTCATAGTATTTCTTTACTTCCCGGTCAGTATTTTGGCGAAGGTAGCTCAACTTATGATAAAAACCATCATCGCTATTTTTATGCAGCGGGTAGTGCACGTTATGTTATAGATGCTCGAACAGGAAATGTTGTTTACTCATATTCATCTGTCAATCAGTTAATAAAATACAATAATACTACTGATAAATTATATGGGATATCTCAACCAACCTCTCAGCCAATGGAGTTTGATTCCATAACTGTTTCTACGGGTGTGGCACATAAAATTGATACCTTGCCATTTCAAAGTTTTGTAGCAATACCTTTTATTAAAGCAATGAATGAAACACATGGAAAATATACTTGCGTTGGACAAACTACTTCTGGTCCAAATATGCTATACACTATTGATATTAATACGGGAAATATAGTTTATCAACCAATCGACACTCTTTTTGGTAATAATAATCTTATAGAATTTCAATATGATAATATTCAAGATACTTTATTTGCCTTACACTGGGGTCCTCCTACATGTGCAGATTGTGCAGGCATAGAACAATATGCAAATAACAATGAGCATGTAAACATTTACCCAAACCCCAACAACGGTAGTTTTGTTATAGAGCCAAGCCCATCCCTAACCCTTCCCCAAGGGAAGGGAACTTTGATGCAGGTTTATGATGTAAATGGTAAGCTTGTATTAAGTCAAACCATAAACGGCAAAACAAGTATAGATGCCAGTGCTTTAAATGAGGGTGTTTATAACATAAGCCTGCAAAGCAATAAGGGTGTTGTTAACAAGAGAGTAGTAATAGTTAAATAACCTACAAAACAGCCCTATTTGTTAAAATAACCGTTCGTACTAATTCCGGCCTAAAACCTTAAAACTTCAGTTTTAGTTTAGAATTTGATTATATATTTGCATCCATTAACAAATTAACATTTAACAACATGAAAAGAAATTACTTTTTACCCTTAATTAGCGGAGCAATTGTATTGTTTTTATCTGCTGCATCTGTAGTAGAACCTACCGGAGAAGATGCTTATACAGGTTCACCTATTGATGGGGGTGCCGGCTCAGCAGGTCAGTGTTCAAGTTGCCACAGGTCTCCGGGTAGTACCGCAGTACCTACTCTATCTGTTTCAGCCTCTCCTGCTTTTGGCGGTAGCGGTACTAATTTAACCTACTCTGCGGGCACAACTTACACAGTTACTATACACCCTATAAGTAGCGTTACACATTATGGCTTTAATTGCGAAATTATTAATTCTCAGGCTACCAGCGGCGTTAGCAGCTTTGGAACATGGGGTACTGCCGTATCAAGCAATTGCCAGATATATCCTGCTTCATCTCCTTATCCAATCTGCGCTTCTCATAATGTTTCGGGTGCAGGGCCATGGAGTTTTAAATGGACAGCACCTGCCAGCGGAACAGGGTTTTTATATGCCGATGTGCTTGCTGCAAACAACGATGGTACTGATAATGGTGATGCAGTATCAGTTCCTTTTTGTTATACTTTAACAGTTGGGTCAACGGCAGGTATTGAAACACAAAAAAGCAATGATGTTAACTTATCCGTGTTCCCTAACCCTGCTACTGATAATGTAACTATTAACATAGGTAATACAGTTTCAGGTACCAAAACAATTGAATTATACGACATAACCGGAAAATTGGTTTTAGCTAGAAGCACTGACACCAATACCGCACAAGTTGATTTAACAAGTGTATCTAAAGGAACTTACTTTGTGAAGGTTTCTGATGAGAGCAAAAATGTAGTGGCTGTTAAAATGATTATGGTTTCTAAGTAATCATGTAATTTAATTATTTATAAAAGTCCTGCAGAAATGCGGGACTTTTTATGTAACATATTAGCATAGTATGAGATTAAATTAAATGTATTTCCAAATCTGCCAAGCGACATTATACGTATGTCTTATAGTATAAACGAGCCATGCTTTTTAATTGTTCGTTAATTTATATATTTGAAATTTAATATATTAACAATAAACACATGCAAACCAACAAAACAGTTTTAGCCCTTATGGTGGTTTTAGCCGCCATACTTACTTCTTGCTATTGGAAAAATTGGGATACTATTAATGCCCCGGGTACTACTACCGGAGGAGGTGGGGGTGGCTCAACTACTACTTGTGTGGTAACTGCTACAACTGTTGTTTCTTATAGTGCAACTATTGCACCTTTAGTTACTACTTATTGTGCCACCAGTGGTGCATGCCATTCTCTTGGCGGAGTGGGTTCGCCCCCCGGTTCATTAGGTAACACAGACTTTACTTTTTATGGTACTGCCGGAGGGGGGCATAGCAGTGGTACTGGTTTTTATGCTGTTTGTAGTGGTGGCGATACAAGCAGTGCTACCGTTTGGCAATATATAAGGGGTACAGGCGGCTTAAATCAAATGCCTTTAGCTGGCAGTCCTCAGCTTAGTGCCTGCCAGATAAAAGAACTTGCAAACTGGATAAACCAAGGGGCACCTCAAAATTAAATCATTAAACTTTACTTTTTACTATATGAAACCAATTATCTCTAATTGCATCAATAAAATAATATATACAGTGCTTTTTGTTCTTTGTCTTGCTTTAACTAATCATACCCAAGCTCAAAGCACTACTAAAAGTACAAAAATTTCTACTATTAACGGAAAGAAATACTATATGCATAAAGTAGCCTCAGGGCAAAGTGTATATGGGATAGCCATATTATATGATGTAGATGCAAGTGTTGTTTTTGCTGAAAACCCAAATGCAAAAAAGGGCATTATTACAGGTCAGGAATTAAGAATTCCTTATCAGGAAGGAACTACAGTTGATAATACTAAGCCGGCTCAACAAACAAAATCTACTCCTGTTGAAGAACCTAAGAAGCAGGAATCAGTTACTCCTACGACTAATTCAGGTAACGCACAACAACCTGATTTATTAAGTATGATGGATGAAAAGCCCGAAAAGGAATATGTATACGCTACTTTTAAATCATCACGCAATATTAATTTTCATACCACAGAAGTATCGGGTAAACGCATCCTTGATTTTAGAATACAGCACCGCTTTGGCAACATAAGTTCGGGTGCTAACAATGCCTGGGGTGTTGATGGGCCTGCAAGTTTGATGCTAAGTTTAGAGTACAGCCACGATGGGCGTTGGATGGCTGGCATATCACGATGTAATGTAAATAAAATGGCTGAAGCCTTTTTTAAATGGAAAATATTAAGACAGGTTAAACACGGCTGGCCTTTTACGGTTACTTATTTTGGTGGTCTTTATTACTCGGCTGCTACTAATGCATCTTTAGCACAAACTACTCCCGATTTTTATAATCCAAATAGTGTTGGTGATAGAATGTCGTATGTACATGAGTTGATTATTGCCTGCAAAATTACCCCTTGGCTTTCTGTGCAGGTTGCCCCTGCCTATGTGCACTATAACTTGGTGGGTACTGCCATTGGTTTTGCTAAAAATGATTGTTATGCTTTATTGGGTGTTATCAGGGCTAAATACAACAAGCGTCAGGCAATTATTTTTGAATACGGCTATCGTTTAAATACCAATTATGCAACTACAGGAGTTCCTTATTATAATTCGATGGGTATTGGTTGGGAAGTTGAAACCGGAGGGCACGTGTTTCAAATATTCTTAACCAACTCAACCGGTATTATGGAAAACCAATACATTATGGGAACTACTACCAGCTGGACTAAGATTGGTGCCACACCTTCCGGAATCAGATTAGGCTTTAATATTAACCGCTCTTTTGCTCTTTCTAAAAAGAGTGATTTATAAGCCTACAAATTATCCGGCAAATTATCCAGATAATTTAGTGTTAATTATAATTAAGGCAAGAGGTATAAACATACTATACATGTAGCTTTGTTGTTGTAAAGAAAATTATGTTGAGATTAAGGGTAGTAAAGGTTTTGGTGTTTGCAGGAATTCTTATTGCTACAACAACTTGTACATGGAAAGCCTCGGAACCGAGTGTTTGTTTTAGCGAAAACATTCTCCCCATATTTATTTCCAAATGCTCTATGAGTGGTTGCCATGAGTCCGGTTCAACCAGAAGAGGAGATTTTACAACATACGAAGGTATTATGACAAAGGTAGATGCAGGTCATCCTCTTCGCAGTGAGATTTACACAAAAATAGATGGCAATAACCCAAGCATGCCTAAGAAAGGATATACAACGCTTACAGCACAAGAAATATATTACATAAAAGCATGGATTAGTATGGGAGCCCTGAACCCATCTAATTGTGTTACCGTTTGCGATACTACTTCTTTTAAATTTACGGAAGATATACAACCTATTATGAATACATGGTGTGTAGGTTGCCATAGCACCTCTGGTGCCAGTGCCAGTGGGAATGTTGATTTATCAAACTATTCAGGTGTTGTTAATGCTATTGCAAACAATCAGCTGATGGGTGCTATTAAACACAGTTCAGGTTTTAACCCTATGCCTCAAGGTGGAAACCAGCTTTCAAATTGTCAAATATCCAAGATACAGAGCTGGATAAATTCAGGCTATCCCAATAATTAACCTTTCTATTTCGCCATTAAAGCCTCAATATCATTGGCTTCAATAGGTATGTTAGCCATCAGGTCTACAGGGCCTTTTTCAGTAATTAAGATATTGTTCTCAATTCTTATCCCAAGACTCTCTTCACGGATGTATATACCCGGCTCGCAGGTATAAACCATGCCCGCTTCAAACTTGCGGTAACGGTTGCCCACATCATGCACATCCAATCCTAAATAATGTGAGGTACCGTGCATAAAGTACTTTTTATACAAAGGTGCATCCGGGTTTTGTTTCTTCACATCATCGGCACTTAACAGATTAAGTTTTATTAATTCTTCTTCCATTAATTTACCAACTTCTTTCTGGTAATCAGCCATCAACGTACCGGGTGCTAACATTTTAGTAGCAGCTTTCATTACGCGTAATACTGCATTATAAACATCTTTTTGACGGGGAGTATATTTACCATTCACAGGTATAGCCCGCGTCATATCCGAATTGTAATTAGCATACTCTGCGGCTACATCAAGCAACAAAATATCGCCGTCTTTACATTGCAAACTGTTGTCTATATAATGCAACACACAGGAGTTATAGCCGCTGGCAATAATTGGAGTATAAGCAAAACCATTACTTCGGTTGCGCGTAAACTCATGTATCAGCTCGGCTTCAATTTCATATTCCCATACACCTGGCTTTATAAAACCAAGTAAACGTCTGAATCCTTTTTCGGTAATGTTACAGGCTTGTTGTATAAGTTCAATTTCTGTTTGTTGTTTTATGGCACGCAGGCTATGCATAAGCGGTGCACTGCGCTCGTATTTATGCACAGGATATTCGTTCATGCACCATTTTACAAAACGGGCTTCTCGGGTTTCGGTTTCAACCACGGCACGCACATGTTCGTTGGTGTTTAAATAAACATGCTCTGCTTCGGCAATTAAGGAACGTAGAATAGTTTTGAATTCACTTAACCAATAAATTTTTTCAATACCACTTGCTGCGGTAGCCTCTGCTTTGGTTAGTTTATGTCCTTCCCAAATGGCAATATGTTCGTTGGTCTCTTTTAAGAATAAAACTTCTTTATGAACGCCATCTTTTGCATCAGGATAAATAACCAGAATGCTTTCTTCCTGATCTATGCCACTTAAGTAAAACAAATCTGAACTTTGCTTAAAGCGTAAACTCCCATCAGCGTTGGTAGGTAGTATATCATTGGAGTTAAATACAGCAAGCGAATTAGGCTTTAGTGTGGCAGCAAAACGCTTACGGTTTGTAATAAATAACTCTTTGTTGATGGGTAAATATTTCATTAGCTAAAGTTTTAAAGTTTAAATAGCATCATAATCCAGCACTACTTTTTCAGTAAGCGGGTGCGACTGACAAGTAAGGATATAACCTTGTTCTACTTCATGGTCGGTAAGTGCAAAGTTAGCATCCATACTTACTTTACCTTCTAATACTTTAGCGCGGCAAGTGCAACAAACCGCACCTTTGCAACTGTAAGGCGCATCAATACCATGCTCAATGGCTGCATCTAAAATAGTATCACCGTTAGCCGCTAAATCAAATGTGTTCTCAATACCATATTGCAACACGGTAACTTTCGAAACTCCTTTCGCACCTAATGCAGCAGGCTTTTCGGCGTTAGCTAACGTTTCCAATACGGCCGTAAAATATTCAATATGTATTTTCTCTTTAGCAATCTTTAGTTCTTCTAATACCTGTTTTACGTTCTCCATCATTGGGCCCGGACCACAAATAAAGAAGTCGTTATTAAGATTTAAACCTATGTGGTTCTCTATAATGGCTTTAATCTTTATCGGTGTTAACAAGCCTGTGTATAATTCTGGGGTTGGTTGTTTAGGGGTATCATAAACAAAAACAACTTTTACTTTATCTTTATTATCAGCAGCTATTTTTTCTATCTCATTTTTAAAGATGGTACTTTCTTCATTTCTGTTGGCATATATAAGTGTAATGGTACTTTGTTTTTCTATATATAAAACACTTTTTAAGATACTCATCATAGGCGTAATACCACTGCCACCGGCAAACAAAACATAATTCTTTTTATTGGCACCTGATAGCGGCGTATGGAAGTTTCCCATCGGGGTCATTACTTCCATCTCATCACCCGCTTTTAAGTTACGGTTGATGAAAGTAGATGCCCTTCCGTCTTTTACTTCTTTAATGGCAATGCGTAATTCTTTTTCAGCAAAAGGGCTTGTACACACGCTATATGAACGACGGATTTCTTCTCCGTTTGTTTTTAATTTCAGCGTAAGGTATTGCCCTTGCTTGTATTGATATTCTGCTGCCAGCTGAACAGGTATTTCAAACGCCACAGAAACAGCATCAGATGTTTCTCTGCGAACATCCCTGACTTTTAGTTTATAAAATTTAGCCATATATTTTAGTAAAAAGTATGCAAAAGTAGCAAAGAGTTTAAAATAGCCGCTAATAAAAATCCCCGCACCAATGGTGCAGGGATTAAGTAAACAAATTAAATACTCTTAGAATCTCTCTAAACCTGAAAAGAAAAAATTTGCTTCAATAGCAGCGTTTTCATCACTATCACTTCCATGCACTGCATTTGCAGCAATACTTTTGGCAAACAGTTTACGTATGGTTCCGTCAGCAGCTTTAGACGGGTCTGTAGCACCTATTAAAGTACGGAAATCGGCAACAGCATTAGTCTTTTCCAAAACAGCTGCCACAAGTGGCCCACTGCTCATATAATCTACCAACTCGCCATAAAAAGGACGCTCTTTATGTACTGCATAAAAATTACCCGCTTGTTCTCTGCTTAAAGCAAGGTATTTCATGGCTTTAATTTTAAAACCGGCTTTGTTTATCATTGCCAAAATAGCACCAATGTTGTTGGCTTCAACCGCATCAGGCTTAATCATGGTAAAGGTTATATTTGTTGTCATAATCTTGTTTTTGGGCTGCAAAGATACTATTTATTGGGAAATAGGGGTTTGACAGACTAAATTATTTGGAGTTCCTTCGATTGCAAAAAAGAGTTACAACTAACTCATCATCTATAATTCATACTTTTATTATACCTTCGTGGTTGCAAAAAATTCTCATGCGAAAAAAAATAGAAGAAGCCCTAAATGCCATTCGCCCATACCTAGTAGCAGATGGCGGAGATGTAGAATTAGTTGAAATTACCGACGATTTAATTGTAAGGGTAGAGTTAAAAGGCTCTTGCCAAAGTTGTAGCATGAGTACCATGACAATGAAAGCCGGTATAGAAGAAACTATTAAACGTGCAGTTCCCGAAATAAAAAGTGTAGAAGCTGTTAACCTTTCTCTGGTATAATAGTAGTGCGGGATAAATGCCTCGTAAAGAAAACATCCCTTTAGAAGAAAGATTAGAACAAGCCCGCGAAACATTCCTCCGCAAGCAGGAGGCAAAAAACAAACACTTAGCCAAACTTACCGCTTCCAAAATTTATAAACTTGCCCGAAAAAGCTGTATTGTTTTTTTGTGGATTGCCCAACTGATATTGATTGATTGGTTATTACCCTATACTCAAACTGGTGATAAAATAAAAGATGGTTATCAGGTAAAAGAAGTAAATGGTGGAGCACATTCTTTTAAAGAAGGTTCTTTAAACATTATTACCTTTCAAAGCCATAAATTAGAATTAGTATTGGAGGAAGATAATCTTATCCCCGAAATTAACGACAGTATAATTGTTTTAAAATCATATTTACTACACGAAATAAAGAAAGTAAATGATGTAAATAAAAATCAAGCATACACGATAAGCAACTCACTTACCTATTTGCTATTGCCTATTCTTATTATCTTTTCCGGACTTTCTTTATTGTTTCTTTTTATAAGGAATATCGAAATAAAAGCCTTTTATTATTTTGTGTTTATAGCCAACATAACTGCCGCGCTTGTCTTAATCAGCTATTATATTTTAGTAAATTAAATCAGTTTGTTTTAGGTTGCTTGTTTAATATCCGTCTAAAAAAATCGTTCATAGAGTTAAATTCTTGTCGGTAATAAATACCTGCCCCCTGTGTAAACAATCCTCCCAGTGTAGCAATCTGAAAGTTATCATTACTTCGGTTAAACGCTTTTAAATGTACCTTTCCATCTTTAGTAAGTCGGTAATCAATATTCACATCACCAATAAGCGTGCTTGTTTTTTGTTGCGTGTTGTTGTTAACCCCAAGGTTACCATCCACCGTAAGTTTATCGTTAAATAACTGTGTTGATAAGGCAACATCTATTTCTTCATTACTAAGTGCAGAGCTTGGGCGGTAGTTAAAACCTACGTTAACCGATTTTGTAAATTTAGATAACATCCCACTCAACTGATTAGAAAGCATTTCGGTAGCATTGTTAGAAGCGGCAGTTCCAGCGTTAACACCACCGCCTTGCAATTGTATAGGCGTAACAAAACTGCTCAGTAATAATAAAGAAAACACCTGCCTGTTAAGTTCTTGTTCGGTATTAATATAGCCCATCACTTGAGAACGAATAACCTCGCTAACGGTTGGCAACTCTATTCCAAAGGTTAAATCAGGGCTCATTAGTTTATTCTTTAAATAAAGTTTACAATTTACAGGATAGCGTTTATTATTATCTCCACCACCACTGGCAGATGAGGAAGTTGCTCCTGATGTACCATTGTCAGAGGTAGCCTCAGGAAAGAAGGGTGCTAACGATGTACGTTGTTTATAGGTAGTAGCGACATTTATTTCTGCATTATAAGGGTCTCCGCTCCAACGAATGGTACTGCCATCATCTATATTAAATTTTTTATTGATAACATTTTGTAAGGTAAATAAATAACTCCCTTCCGTAATGGTATAAACGCCAAACATATCAAAATTACCAATGGTGTTAATATTCATACTTATATTTCCCTTACCCCGCGCTTTAAGTCCATCCCCACCTTTGTTATCAAGCATTATCTGCACCTCCGCATCGGGTGTTGCTTCTAAATTAAGACTAAGCTTTATTCCCGCTAAATCACTTTTACTAATGCTATTTTTAGTAATGCTATCTGTTTTTATAAAACGTACATAACTATTATCGCTTACCTCTTCAGTACTTGCAAGCGGGATAATGAATTGAGTTCCTTTTTCGGTTTTTGCGTTTATTTCAAAAGTAAGTGCTTCCGGCGAGCCATACATACCCATTGTACCTGTACAAAAAGCCTTACCATAATACAAGTTGTTTTGCAATGCGGTGGTATTAAGAGCCATAAACTTATCAAAACTAACGTCAAAATCCAATTTCATGTTAGAGAAATTCTCATGAAATATGTTACCCCAAACTGTAGCTGTATTTTTATTAGGATCAGTTAACGTAATGTTTTGAAACTCTATTTGCCCGGGAGTAAGCTGTATTTTACCTTTTGCATCATAAGCCGTATTTGTATAATCTGCTTTAAGATTTTTCACATCTTCTAAGTTAAGAAGTCCATTTATAGTAGGCTTACTCAGATTTCCTTTTAAATTTATATCGCCGGTTACTGTCCCTTTGTCAATGGTAAATATTCCTTTTAAAAGAGGCTGAACAGTAGATAATGCTAATTGATATAAATGAACATCTATATCAATACTGGTATCTTTTATGGAGGGATAGTAATACCCATCAAACCTAATGTTGTTATAGGTGTCTTCTGTTATTTTTCCAAAATCACGTTTAAAAAACCCATTTAATGACACAAGGTTTTTATTTTTATCAAAAAAACTATTAACCTCCCCTGTACCAATTGTTGTACCGCTTACCTTAAGCTTATTAAACCCCAGAGCAGTGGTAAAAACAAACTGATTATATAAATCGGCTAAATTGGTTGTACCGCTAAGTGTCCCCTGCAAATCAACACCGCTTTTTCTTAAAAGCGGATTCAATTGATTCAGTTTAAAGTTTTGCAGATTTACTAGTAATTGCTCTTTAGGGTCTTTAGAAATTTTCCCTTCTATTTGTATAATTTGGTTATTGTTTGCAAAAGTTAAGTCATGAAAATTAATAACACCGGTAGAGTCTATTACAAACTCATCCTTTCCGGTCTTTTGCCAAAGACTATCTTGTGCATAAACTAAAAACTTACTTAAATTTAAATCAAAAGAATTTTTTGAAAAAAGCACAGCACCATCAATTTCCCCCGAGTTTCTTAACTTAGAATTATTATCCCATGTTAAGGAGAAATCAGATTTGTTGTTATTGGTATGTGTTTCAAAATTAAAGTTACTCATGTACACACTATCGGCTAAATCAATTTGTTTAAATCCTGTATTAAAATCAATTTGATTATTAGTTGTATTTACCATTAAAAACCAATCCCTAACTGGTATTTTGTTATACTCAATCTTATCTGATAAGCCACTAACCTTAAATTGATTGCTTTCTGCATTAAAAACACCTTGCAGCATAGATTCACTAGTTATTTTAAGCGGTATTTTAAAAAAAGTTGCAACAGGATTAAAATCTTTAATTTTTATTTTAAAGGTAAGATTATCTGTATTTGGTTTAGGTTTTTTCTCTTTATCCTCAGTATCAAATAAAACAGGAAGGTAGAAGTATAAAAAATCTTCTACACTTTTTTGCATGGTCTTTATTTTAAATTTCCCATTTATTTCTGCATCCACAACAGATGATATCATTTGCAAGCTATTGGCTGTTTCATTTTGGGTAAGAACAATATCCGTATTTTCAAGTTTAACAATTCCATTCGATTTTATAAATTGTATTTTTTGTGCTTGTAGTGTTCCATTCACATCATCAATCGTATTTCCGCTAATGGAAAGATTTATACTGCCTGATGCAATATCCGTTGAATCAATCTTATAAAGGTTGCATTTGAATAAATCCAGCTTTTGTATATTTGCGGTAAATTGTGCCTGGGGTATTTTTTTCGTTAAATCAAAGCTTCCCGTAAAATCAAAAGTGGCGTTGGTATCTTTAGCTATAAAATTACCGCTAAATTGCTTGTGTTTAAGTGCGCCGTTAATACTTAAATTGTGATAGGTGTATCCATTAAACTGAACCCATTGAATATTTCCATTCATCTCCTCCTGCAAATTACTTAATTCGGTTCCGCTTCCTTTAATCTCGGCATTTAGCGCAATCTCTCCAATATATTTAGCATCTATTAAGTTTCCAATATTAAACTTCTCGCTTTTAAACTTACCGCCATAGGCCATTTCTTTATTAGGTAGCGTACTCATGGTTGCGTAAGTGTTTACATTACCTAAAGCAGTATTAACATTTCCCTCTAAAAACAAATCATTGGTAAACCCTTCGGCTTTTCCTTTAAAGTCAATAGTTCCCAGCTTGGCTAAGTTATCGGGGACTACAATTTTTTGTTTTCCTTTAAATGGAAAGGTTGGAATTTCTTTTATATCATGGTAGTTTGTAGTAAGTTTTTTAGCTTCAATTTTTATAAAGGTTTTATCCAAATCAGGCAAGCCTTTTACAATGATGTGCCCATTAAATGCTGTATGTTTAAGTATAGAGAAGGATAAATTATCCGAACTTAAATTATCAATACTTCCTTTTATGTATCCGTTTAATTTTACTTTTTCATTGAGACCTTCCAGTTCTTCGGCAAAGAATGCTATGTCTGAAAAATTAACATGCGTACTATCCAAAAAGTTTGCGTGCATATCTACCGCATGAATAAAGTCTGAATAATCATCTATCGAATCGGTGTACATTTCATAATAACCGTGTATATAGCTGCTTGGGGTTATTAGCAGAAGCTTATCGGCTTTTATACTTTGTGCACTAAATTCGGCTTCGGTATTTAGTTTCTCAATTATAATTCCTGACTTCTCTGTAGCAGAAAAATCTTTAATTTTTACTTTCACAGAATCGCCTGCAACTTTAATATCTGAAAACTTTCCGAAAACATGATTTACTTCAATATCCTGAAAGTCTATGCCATAAGCGGGTTTGTACCTATTATCAGCATCCTTATAAACAAATCGTACATTATTTAAACTTAAATTGCCGTAACCTATTTTAAACTCAGAAGAACTTGTGCTTTTTTTGGTAGTTGAAGGAGAAGAAAAATAATCTGCTATAAACTGAAAATTTAATCCTTTCTCTCCTTTATACGAAATAAGCTTGCAGGTTATATTATCCAACTCGGTTAAGTCGAATTCTATTTGTTTACTTTTTAAACTGAAGAGTTTTATTTTACATCCTATTTTGCCTCCGTATAAAAGCGTATCATGGTGCAGGTCTTCCACATAAGTACCTTCCAAGTTTATGGTTTTTAGGAAATCAATATTAACCGCTTTTATTTCAATCTTTGTTTTTAACTGCTTGGATAAATACGCCGAAGTCTCTTTACCTAAATAGGTTTGCACGCTTGGTAACTGAAGTAAAACAAACGAGGAGATTAAAATAAGCAACACTACCAGAAGGGTAATTTTTATTCCCCTCCAGATAAAACCGCTAACTTTACCAAGCTTTTTCATTGCATTCAAATTTAATCATTAATTGCAAGAGTCTGTATATATACTTGGCATAGAATCGAGCTGCGATGATACTTCTATAGCGGTGAGTTGCAATCAGGTTATATTGTCAAACCAAGTAGCCACGCAGGATATTCATAAGCAGTATGGCGGGGTTGTGCCCGAGTTAGCCAGTAGAGACCATCAAAAAAATATAGTGCCCGTAGTTGGTGCAGCACTTAAAAAAGCAAATATCAGC
>CAJCJB010000262.1 GCA_903970545.1 Candidatus Saccharimonadota bacterium
TGCAACGAAAATCCTTTTGTTGTAATCGACAAAAGATTGAAGTGCAAAGCCCGACGGCGTAACCGCCGTAACGCCCAAACATTTAGCAAAATACTTTCGGGGTTTATTGGTAAATTTACATCATGTATCGTAAAGATTATTTAGAGCGCGAGTTTGAGAAGCTGGGTTTGATACTGGCTTATATTTTAAACCTGAAAAAAGAAAACAAACCCTTTTCAGAGATTGAACTGGCTGCTAAAACTGGTTTAAAAGATTTGTTTGACGATGACTTTGAACTGGAAACGGTAGAGCATGATACGGATGTAAATAAACTTACGCCACAAAAACAACAAGCCCTTGCCGATATACTTTTTGAATTAGGCATAACCGCGCACCAACAACATAAACCCGATGCAGCTGTAAAATTTTTGCAACAGTATTTACATATGTTGGAGTTGGTAGAAAAAAATACCACTACGTTTTCTTTTCAAAACATAGCAAATAAGGGCATTGCACAGAAGCTTTTGTTAGAGTTGTAAAATTAAAATTACGCTTTACGTAAATCTACTTAATCATATTTATTACATCAGCAAATCAATTTTGCATTTATTTTTTAAAATTTTTCATCTCGCTCTGAATGGCTTACTAATAAAGGAATTCAAGAGTTTATCAACAATTTTTTAAAAGTTACAACTGTTTAAAACTGCCAACAAAATGTTAATTGAATTTTTTGCAGTACCATTTTTTTTAAACTTGTTTTGTAAAACAGAAAGCGAATAAAAAGTGAGTGTGATTTAAATGGTAAACTAAAGTTCTTTTGAAGTAAAAATAACACAACAACTAATGAATGGCAAAACACCGTTCATTTTTTGTCTAACAATATATATAGTAGAAAAGTATCTATGGCGAACGAACCCTTATTGACAGAAAACAAAGACCGATTTGTTTTATTCCCTATCAAGCACAACAACATTTGGCAAATGTATAAACAAGCGGAAGCAAGTTTTTGGACTGCCGAAGAAATTGACCTTGCATCTGACCTGACGGATTGGGAAACCAAATTAAATGCCGACGAGAAACATTTTATTAAACATGTATTGGCATTTTTTGCCGCAAGTGATGGTATTGTAAACGAAAACCTTGCCATTAACTTTTTAAACGAAGTTCAATACCCTGAAGCCCGTTGTTTTTATGGCTTTCAGATAATGATGGAGAATATCCATTCGGAAACATACTCGCTTTTAATTGATACCTACATTAAAGATGTTACCGAAAAAGATACTTTATTACATGCCATTGATACCGTTCCGTGCGTAAAGAAAAAAGCCGAATGGGCTTTGCGTTGGATATCTAAGGGTTCTTTTGCCGAGCGCTTAATTGCTTTTGCTGCCGTAGAGGGGATTTTCTTTTCAGGCTCTTTTTGTTCTATCTTTTGGTTAAAAAAACGTGGTTTAATGCCGGGTTTAAGCTTTAGCAACGAGTTAATTTCTCGTGATGAGGGCTTGCATTGCGATTTTGCCTGCTTGTTATACAATCAATTAGAGAACAAACTACCTGTTGAGCGTGTTACGGAGGTAATTACCAATGCGGTGGTTATTGAAAAGGAATTTGTGTCGGATGCCCTGCCGGTAAGGCTTATAGGCATGAATGCCGATATGATGTGCCAATACATTGAGTTTTGTGCAGACAGATTGTTGGTAGCCCTTAACTGTCCTAAGTTTTACAATGCCAGTAACCCATTCCCTTTCATGGAAATGCAGTCGCTGCAGGGTAAAACCAACTTCTTTGAAAAACGTGTTGCCGAGTATCAAAAGGCAGGCGTTATGAATAAGAACAATGAGTCGAATAACGTCTTTAAGTTAGACGAAGACTTTTAACCCTTAATCTTAAAGAAAACAAAAATCAGCGAGGAATTGAACCCTCGTCGGGGGTTTTAGCCCCAAAAAGGTAAAGAATAAAGAAATTAAAAAGTAATTGTTAATAGAAAATAAATATTTAACTTTAAATGGAACATTGCCAAGGTAAATTGCAGTAGCCATTTAAACGAAATTTTAACCCATAAAATTAACCAGGTATGTTTGTAATAAAAAGAGACGGAACCAGCGAGTCAGTTAAGTTTGACAAAATCACCGCACGCATTCAAAAACTTTGCTACGGCTTAGATTCATCACATGTGGAATCTATTAAGGTAGCTATGAAAGTTATTGAAGGATTGTTTGACGGTGTTACAACAACCGAGTTAGATAACTTAGCTGCTGAAACTGCCGCTTCATTAACTACCAATCACCCTGATTATGCGGTTTTAGCATCGCGCATCGCAGTTTCTAACTTACATAAAAACACTACCAAGTCGTTTTCAAAAACAATGCACGACTTGTACTTATATGTAGATCCTAAAACAGGGCAACGTGCGCAGCTTATTGCGGATGATGTGTATGAAATTATTCAGGCAAACGCGCAAACTTTAGATTCTTCTATTATTTACGATAGAGATTTTGGTTACGATTATTTTGGCTTTAAAACATTAGAGCGTTCCTATTTATTAAAGATGAATGGTAAGATTGCCGAACGCCCTCAACACATGATTATGCGCGTGGCAATAGGTATTCATAAAGAAGATATTGCTTCGGCTATTGAAACATATAACCTGATGAGCGAACGTTGGTTTACGCACGCAACACCAACTTTGTTTAACGCAGGCACACCAAAACCACAAATGAGCTCTTGCTTTCTTTTGCAAA
The DNA here is from genome assembly GCA_903970545.1 of Candidatus Saccharimonadota bacterium. GTDB lineage: Bacteria > Bacteroidota > Bacteroidia > B-17B0 > Aurantibacillaceae > PALSA-968. The sequence goes on from CAJCJB010000262.1 coordinate 2,721, forward strand.
TGCAGGATGATAGCATTGATGGCATTTACAACACACTTAAACAATGTGCTAAAATTTCTCAAAGCGCAGGTGGTATCGGTATTAACATTCATAACGTACGTGCAACGGGTTCTTATATTAGAGGCACTAACGGTACTTCAAACGGAATTATCCCGATGCTTAAAGTGTTTAACGAAACAGCTCGTTATGTTGACCAAGGCGGCGGAAAACGCAAAGGTTCTATTGCGGTTTACTTAGAGCCATGGCACGCAGATATTTATCATTTCTTAGACATTCGTAAAAATCATGGTAAGGAAGAAATGCGTGCACGCGATTTGTTTACTGCACTTTGGATTCCTGATTTATTTATGAAACGTGTGGAAGCAGAAGGTACGTGGAGCTTAATGTGTCCTAATGAATGCCCCGGCTTAAGTGATTGCCACAGCGAAGCATTTGAAACACTTTATACCAAATACGAATCGGAAGGGAAATTTCGCACACAAATCCCAGCACGTGAATTATGGGCTGCTATCATCGAATCGCAAATTGAAACCGGCAATCCATACATGTTGTATAAAGATGCCGCTAACTCTAAATCAAACCAACAAAATTTAGGCACTATTAAATCGTCTAACTTATGTACGGAGATTATTGAGTACACAGCTGCCGACGAAGTTGCAGTTTGTAATTTGGCATCCATAGCATTGCCTCGCTTTGTTGATTTAGAAAAAGGAGAATTTGATCACCAAAAATTATTTGAAGTAACCTATGTTGCTACCAAAAACCTAAACAAAGTAATTGACAGAAACTACTATCCGGTACCTGAAGCTCGTAACAGCAATATGCGTCACCGTCCGGTTGGTTTAGGTGTACAAGGTTTGGCAGATGCATTAATTTTAATGCGTTACTCTTTCGAAAGCGAAGAAGCACGTAAATTAAACTCAGAAATTTTTGAAACTATTTACTATGCGGCATTAACAGCAAGTAAAGACTTAGCAAAAATTGATGGCCACTACGAAACATACCCTGGCTCTCCAATAAGCAAAGGCATTTTTCAGCAAGATATGTGGGGCGTAACACCAAGTTCACGTTGGGAGTGGGATATCTTACGCGAAGAAATTAAAAAATATGGCGTACGTAACTCTTTGTTAATGGCACCAATGCCAACTGCATCTACTTCTCAAATATTAGGTAATAATGAGTGCTTTGAACCATATACTTCGAATATTTATTCTCGTCGTGTATTAAGTGGAGAGTTTGTAGTAGTAAACAAACACTTATTAAAAGACTTAGTAAAACTTGGTTTATGGAATGATAACTTGAAAAACAAAATCATTGCAGCAAACGGTTCTGTACAAAATATCCCTGAAGTTCCTGAAAATATTAAAGACATATACAAAACAGTTTGGGAGATTAAACAACGTACTATTATAGATATGGCTGCAGACCGTGGTGCATATATCGACCAATCCCAATCGTTGAACTTATTCATACAAGACGCCAACTTTGCAAAACTTTCTTCTGCACACTTCTATGCGTGGAAAAAAGGATTGAAAACAGGTATGTACTACTTACGTACTAAAGCCGCAGCCGATGCTATTAAGTTTACTGTTGACCAAGGTGCTTTATTAGAAAAAGTAGCGGTACTTGGCAACGAAGATGCTTTATTAGTAGAACGCGGACAAGCACATCTTTTATCTGAAGAAGAAAAGTTAGCACAAGTAAGCTGCTCTTTAGATAACCCTGATGCTTGCGAAGCTTGTGGGTCTTAGTTAATCTTAAATAAAATATAAAAGCCATTCTTTACAGGAATGGCTTTTTGCTTTTCATAAGTCTACGGAAAACTACGGAGTATTAATTACATAAAACTTCTTGCGTATATAAGAATTTCCTGCTTGCATAACCATGATATAAACTCCTGAAGAAAAATTAACGGTGCTTATTTTAAACTCATTAACTCCCATTTCAAAAGAAAAATATTCTTCAAATATTTTTTGCCCTATGGCATTATAAACTTGCGTTAAGTAATTATCAGAACTATAGGCATTAAAAAAAGCATCGATATAACCACCATTAGAAACAGGATTAGGAACTATAGTTAAAATAGAACTGGAAAAATCTAAATCAGGGGGCGGTAAAGGCACTATAATTTTTAGAGTATCTGTTTTAGATACCAAACCACATGCATTACTAACACTTAATTTTACATAATACGTTTTCACGGTATCAGCATAAATATGTGTGGTGTTTTTACCCGTCCCATTCGCCCCATCTCCAAAACTCCAATTGTAGGTTGCGGTTGGAACAGAAGTAAAACTTGCTTGCAATGATGTAGTATCACCGTAACTTGTTGTTGTAAAATTTGCGTTTGCCGCAGAAGTAACATCTACATGTATTTGTTGTGTAATTGAATTTGAATCATTTCCATTATAAGCCGTTAAGGTAACTTGATAATACCCCGTATCTGCATACTGATGGTTAGGTAAAAATTGAGTGGAGTATGTACCATCTCCAAAGTTCCATAGAAAAGAATTGGCACAACTGGAGTTATTAGCAAAGTTGTTGGAACAATGAATAAAGGAAAAACCTGCTATCGGAATAGTACCAATGGTAATTATTTTCGTGATGGAATCCGTATAAAAATTATCATTAGTAGTTAGTGTAATAGAATAATTTCCTGCCGAAGGAAAGCGATAACAGATGCTGAAACTACTAGAAGTATATATAGTTGACGCGTGGTGTGAACCCGCATCTTTTGCCGTCCAAGTATAAGTAATGCCTCCGATGGTTTGATTAATAAAGCAAGTAGTATCTCCCAAGCAAGTATTAATAAATGAAAAATCAGGTAGTGGTGGCGGTTGCTGAGAAATACTTACTGTATTTGTACTGGAACCAGGCCCACAGAGACCATTAATAGCAAACAATGTTACAGTATAAATGGCAGTAGAATCTTTATATACATGAAAAGTATCCTGCCCTGTTGAATAAGTTCCGTCTGCCCAGGTCCAGTTAAAAAGATTGTCAGGTTCAGAGTCAACTCCATGCACAAAAACGGTATCGTGAGAAACTGTATAGGTAAAAGCAGGATTTACATAACCCACTGATAAAAGATGGATTTGTTGCGTAAGTGTGTCCGACTTAATTCCGTTGTAGCCTATTAAAGTTACGCTATAAAGTCCTGTATCAGCATACTCATGTATTGGAGAGACTGCATTAGAAGTATACCCGTCGCCGAAATTCCATAGAAAAGAATCTACGCATGTAGATTGATTAACAAAAACATCTCGGCAAGTGAAATAGTAAAAAGAGAGAGACATTAGCGAATCAATTTTTATTGCCTGAGTAAGAGAATCCAAATGATTATCATAACAAGTTAAGGTAATAGAAAAAGTACCTACTGTATTAAAGAAAAAGCAATTTATAGAATCATTAACTGTTTTTTGTAATACCTTTTTATGAGGAAATCCAAACAGACCAATTGTATCTACAAATACTGTCCAAGTATATGTGGGACAGAGGATAGATTGGTTATAAAAGCAAATAGTGTCTCCGGAACAATCATTAATCCAGGAAAAATGGGCTTGAGGAGGTGGATTTGTAACTGGTGAAGGCGGAATAACTTTTTTATTCTGCGAAACAATACTTGTTGCATTAAGAAGTAAAACAAAAAAAACTATGTATTTAAATAGTTTCATGTTTTAGTTAGTTGGAATTGGCTTTTCATGAAATTCAAACATTTTGCTTAAAGAAACAGTAAATGCATATTTATCAGCCAATTGGATTCCACTATAATATTGATACAAAGGAAAATCTCCATAAAGAGAGAACATCATATCGTGTCCTATGTTTGCAGTGATTCCCGGTGTGGCAAATAAGCGTATAGAAGAACTTGCAGATAACAGAACGTTATTAACTATGTCAGATTCCTTGTTTTCATTTCTTACCATTACAATCAAAGATACATCTTTAAATAATTTAAAAACAGTAGAAAGTGAGTTTATATTTTCCACTCCATATCTATATCCTTGCGGGTTAACGCCATTATAATTAACCCTTGAGTTAAACATAATGCTTTGTTTTTTGTTTTTAAATGGTTTCAACATGACATATAAAATAGATGCGCCTGAATATGCGCCTGATCCCGGTTGCACATCTCTAGTCAGTTCCACATTATCAACGGCAAGTTTATAAGCACCTGTCGGGATTTTAGCGCCTAAGGCAAGTGTAATAGAAATCACATCGTTTTTGGAATGATAAATATTGTACTTACCAAAAATCTCTGCATCTGAAAAGCCCTTACCCGCTAATTGTTGCTGACCAATAACAGGGATGTTGAAATTTTCTACTTTATCTAAATAGTAACCTAAACTGCCTTGAACTGTAAATTTAGGCGTAACACCATAAGACAAGGTTACGGCACCATAATCTGCATAATCATTAGTCAGATAATTAAAATTAGTGGGTCTGTCTCCTTTAAAATATGTATCTGAATAATCCCGTTTAAAAAAAGAAAAAAACAATAAATCTCCCTTATCTAATACACCGAAGTTTGCTGTACCGGGTGCACAACAACCCGATGTACATTGTGAAAAAACAACGGTATTAAACTCTAAAAAGAAGAAAAATACTACTAAGCGACGCATTACTTTTAGAAGGACTAATTAGAAATGGTAATCGGTACGGTAATGGTAGCTGTGTGTGTGCCATCTGAAACTACACAGGTAATAGTAAAAGTACCTAAACAGGAATCATCATAATATACAGAAGACCCGTTACCAAATAATTCACCATGCGAGGTTGACCACTTATAGGTTAAATTATTTCCTGAAGCTACTGCTACAACTTTAGCTCCCTGACCTGGTTGCATTGGATTAGGGTTTATAGTTATTTTTGTAAAAGAAAAAGCACCTCCGGGGTTTGGAGGAGTGCTTGATATATCCGAATAATTTGTAGCTGTGCCGGTAGGAATAACATTATCACTTTTTTTACACCCAAACAACACAAGATAAAAAACAAAAACTATGTAAACCGACTTCCTCATGGGCTTTATTTCCCTCAAATTTACGAAAAAAATAGACATGCAAACTGTTAAAATAACATATCATTTAGGTAAGTTTTTGTACATTTGCGTGATGCAAAAAGCAAAGAGACATATAGCAATCTTTTTATTAGCTGTGTTTTCTATGGGTATGGTGCCTCCGGCACTATGGCACAAAGCCTTTGCTAACCACGTTGATACAGCAGATAACTATTGCGATTTTTACCATAAAGATTTAGGAACACACATAGAAGACGCCCACACAAGTTGTGATGTTTTTAAAGCAAACACACCTGTTTATGATGCCCTAACGGTTAATAATGATGTTGCTGTTTTTCGTGTTATAATATCCCAGTACAAGGAAATAAGGGTTCTTCCTTATTCGCATACTTCTAAAATAAGCCTTCCTGCAAGGGCTCCTCCTATAGCTTAGTCTTTCTTTTTCTTTTAGTAAAAGCGTAGTTATTCAATTGCGCAATTTTTATTATTAATAATTAATTTGAATAGTAAACGATACATATTGTACGCACTTTGTGTGATGCACTTAGGATTAGGGCAACTAATTGCTCAAACAGATTGTTCTTACAGTCTGTCGGGGAAAGTTGTTTGCACTAAACTAAATGAAGAGCTCGGCTTTGCAACGATATTTATTGAGGAGTTGAAGAAAGGGGTTTCTGCCAACGAACAAAGCCATTTTTATATGGGGAATTTATGCAAAGGAATTTATACGATACGAATTTCAAGCACCGGACATAAAACACTTGATACATTAATCCATCTTACCGGAAATAAAACCATCACTTTTAATTTACTTCCTGAGAATGATTTAAAGGAAGTAATAGTTGAAGACCATCAGGTAAAAAAACAAGAGGTAGAGACGCTGCAAAGAGATGAAATAAGTGGTGTAGCATTGGATAGAACAAGAGGTTCAACTTTGGGCGAATCTTTAAAATCTATTACAGGTGTAAACACGTTGCAAACAGGCGCGTCTATATTCAAACCCATGATACATGGTATGTATGGTACACGTGTACTTATCTTTAATAATGGGGTAAAATTAGAAAGTCAGCAATGGGGTTCTGACCATGCGCCAGAGATAGACCCTTTTATTGCAACCAAGTTAAGCGTAATAAAAGGTGCTGCAAGTATACGCTATGGTATGGGGGCTATTGGCGGGGTAGTATTGGTTGACCCGAAAGATGTGCCACATACAAAGTGCATTAATGGTGAAGTTAATTTGGTTGGGGCAACCAACGGTAGGTCAGGTACCGGCTCTGGTTTTTTAGAAGGAGCTTTTGATAAAAAGCTTACAGGTTTAAGTTGGCGTGTTCAGGGAACTTTAAAACAATCTGGTAGTTATAGCACACCAACATATTACCTGACTAATACAGCAGTAAAAGAAAACAATTATTCAGGAGCTTTAGCTTATAATCGTAAAAACTTTGGTGCAGATGTTTATTATAGCAGCTTTAATACCACACTTGGTATTTATGCCGGCTCGGTAGTGGGTAACCTGCAAGATTTATTATACCTCTTTAAGCAGCAGCAACCTATTGTTCCGTCTGTTTTTTCTTATAGTATAGGTAGGGGCTATCAAACGGTACATCATCAAACATTAAAAGCAAGAGGATATTACAATTTTAAAAACGTAGGGAAGTTAACGTATACCTATGCATGGCAGAGTAACAAACGCTCTGAATATGGTGATGACCCCAACTTAAACCCTGCACTTGATAATACGCCTGATGATTATTTTTGGCTTTTTACCAATACATCTGATTTGATATTTGAACATAAACCAATGGGAAATATTTCGGGAAGCATAGGTGCTAATTATATTACGCAGGGTAACGTATATCAGGGATTGGATATCAGACAACTGATACCAAATTATTTAATTAACGGTGGTGGTGGCTTTATTTTAGAGAAATGGAGTAAAAGAAAGTTAACCATTGAAGCAGGTGCGCGTTATGATTATGAATGGATGCAAACCTATACAGAAGATTTTTCTACACAAACAAAACATTCTTCTACATACTCTTGGGATAATTTTAGTGGTACACTGGGTGCTATTTATCGTATTAATCATTTTATGTCTTTAAACAGTTCTTTAGGCATTGGTTGGAGGCCACCTGCACCTATTGAATTATTTGCTTTGGGTATTCACCAAAGCGCAGCTTCTTTCGAAATTGGTGATAGCACGTTAAAAGCTGAACGTTGTTATAATGCACAGAGTTATTTGAATTTTAATTACAACAGGTTTCATGCAGAGATAGGTGGGTACTTCAGTAAGATTAATAACTATATCTACCTAAGACCATTGCCTAATGCACCCGTAACTACTATAGATGGAA
>CAJCJB010000263.1 GCA_903970545.1 Candidatus Saccharimonadota bacterium
TGATGAAATACAAACAGGTTTTGGCAGAACAGGAACACTTTTTTCTTTTGAGCAATATAATGTAATACCCGATATACTATTATTAGCTAAGGGAATGGGAGGGGGTATGCCTATAGGAGCATTCATCTCTTCTAAAGAAATAATGAATTCACTTACTCGCAACCCTATATTAGGACATATAACAACCTTTGGCGGACATCCGGTGTGTTGTGCTGCGGCATTAGCTAATCTAAATGTAATAGTTAAAAATAATCTATCTCATCGTGCAAAAGAGATTGAAAGCATTATTAAACAGACCATAAAGCATCCTAAAATAAAAGAACTAAGGGTAACTGGTGCACTTGCGGCTATAGATTTTGGTAGTGAAACCCTTAATATGCAAACAATCAGTAAATGTATTGAAGCAGGGATAATTACCGATTGGTTTTTATTCAATACACAAAGTATGCGCATTGCACCGCCGCTAATTATTTCAAATGAAGAATTGGTAAGGGCCTGTAATACTATTATAAACTGTATTCCTTAACAGAATTCGTCGTAAACAGCTTTTAAATGCTCTGATATTGCATTTGCAGAATGTCCTTCTATATTATGTCTTTCAACAAAATGAACCAGTTGTCCGTCTTTAAACAATGCAATAGCAGGGGAGGAGGGAGGATAAGGGGCAAAATGCTTGCGTGCACGCGAAACAGCATCTACATCAAAACCTGCAAACACAGTGGTAAGCTTGGCTGGTTTTTTAGCATTCTGTAAACTTGCTTTAACACCCGGGCGAGCAGCGCCTGCTGCACAACCACAAACTGAATTTACTACCATCAACACTGTACCTTTCTGACTAACAGCTTTTTCAACGGAATCAGGTGTTAAACATTCTTCAAAGCCGGCTTGTACCAACTCTTCTTTCATAGGTTTTACTAATGGTTCTGGATACATGGTTATTATAATTAATAATTATTTTGCAAAGATACTACACTTTTTAATTTAAAGTTTAATATCAGCATTAATTATTTGTCGGTTATTATACGTATAATAATGAGTAAGGGTAAGGTTTTTTGCCATAATATATTGCTGGTACACCTCGTCATAGTTCATTCTTCGGGTAATAGTTTCATTAAATAAATCACTAACACCCATCAGCATCTCGCAAGCTTCTCTAACGGCAAAATTCCCTGATTGGTTTGCCGTAATATAATCAGCTAAATTATTTTGCTTTACATAATTAGTAAATGAAATACTTGCTTTTCGGGCTACTAAAATTCGCAAACCTGCTTGTTGTGCAATAGATAAATCCAAGACATCATCAAAAAAGTAGCAAACCTGATTAGGATGAATGCTGTAAATACTACAAAAATGATCGAGTGCCCATTTTTTATGAGCTATTTTAAAGTAAGATGCGCTGAAATGTTCCCTATTTGCAAAGAAAAAAGCAGATTCATTTTTTTCTCCTGAGATAATAGCTGTATATGGTAATTGTTTGCTTTTTAAGTAATTAGAAAAGTGCAACAGATTAGTACCCATCGAATCAATTTCATTAAAGGAGCTTGAACTGTTACCATTCTTTTCTCCGTTATTAAAAACTCCGTCCCAATCAAATACAAAAGCTTTTATTTCTTTAAACTTTTCGGTTATATTATTAATAGGAGTTATAAACTCAGCACCAGTATCCTCGTATATCTTTTGAATAGAGTTCATTTATTGTTTTAGTCCTAAGTATTTGGCGTTAAAAAAAGCATTGTATTCATCAAAATTACCTGTTTTAAGTAAAGCTCCCACATTATCAGTAGTTATAGCAATTATAGAGTAGTTTTTCTTATCAATACCGGTAAATATATCTGGTTTGGTTAATAAAAACCTATAGTAACCCATTGCGTCATCTTTGTTAGTAAAAGTGCGTATGGTTATCATCGTTTTATCATCCTTAGGAAGTGAAACTACTTCGTAATTATTTGTTCCGAAATAGTCTTTATTCAAATCAGACACTTTATTTTTAATATGTTCTACGTCTTTTGTATTACCCAATATAATCATACAATAATGGGCTGCTTTATCATCAACGTTAAATGTGGTTACTGGCAAATCTTTTTCCTCCATCGTGTCTGCTACTACCGGCACATAATTTTGCTTTTGCTTTTTTATAAGTTCTAAGGTAGTTTTAGCCATATCATACACTTCAGAATTTTGGTATTTTATAGTTACTGATGCCATGTTTTTTTCAAGAGAATCTATGCCATATAAATAGCCTGATGAAAGAGCTCTTAAATATGCAAACTTCGGTGTTAATTTAGTTTTTCCGTATTTTACTATTGCGTCTGAGCATTTAGTATAAGATTCTTCATAACTTTTATTGATGTATGCATTATAAGCAACCCCATATTCATCACTTACCTCACTTTGTCTGGCATTTATAGATTTCGCAAAATCAGGGTCGTTAATAATTTTTGCGTAATCGCTTTTTGGGTAATTGGTTAATAGAAAACTCTTGGCATCACTTGCTTTTGTTTCATTTTTCTGTTGAAAATAAATCCGGTATAGTTGGTAATAGGAGGGGGCTTCGTATTTATTTCCCGGGAAACGTTTATTCATAGTTTCAAAGGTTTGAGCTGATTTATTGCTGTTGTTTAGCTGCTCCCTGTATATACTTCCTAATGAATAATAACCATTTAATATTTTTTTATCTGATGAATCTCTATCAGCTTGAGTCAACGGAAGATTCTTTAAGTAATAATCTACCTGATGCCTGTCATTTAATTTTGGTATAATGGTATCTTTTTTAGTTTTTCCTTTAGTAGAATCCTTTGTGTCTTTTGTAGTGTCATCAACAGCTATAGAAGCCGCTTTATTGCTGCGCCTCCAGTTATCTTCATTCTTACGGTTATTCCCCCAACGTTTATAAAAATCATTTAAACCCGATGCTTTCAATAAAGGATTATAAAAGTACCAATCTGCGGCACCACCATTTCCTGTTGGTATTGCCTGAGGTGTAAAAGGCTGGTTCGGACCCACAGGCATACCACCTCCGCTAGCTAAGCTTTGCTTTTTAGCAATAGAATCCTGCTCATTATTAATTGCATTTTGTATGATGTTTTTAATGAATTTTGTTCTGGCTACACTATCCATAGAAGCTACCCGTTGCAAGCTATCTTCATTTTTTATCACGGTCAAGCACTTTACTAAAGTATCTAAACTTGTTTTTTTAGCTTTAATATCCTGATAACCGGGGTAATCTTCTTTGATAAGTCTGATGGTAGTATCATAAAAACGTGAAGATGGCACATAATTTTCCTGCTCAAAACTAATATCAGCTAACTTTAAATACGATTTAGCTTTTTGCTTAGGGTTGTTAATGCTCTTTTTAGCAGAAACCAAATAGTTTGCATAAGCATCATCCATTTTATTCTCATTTTCATCCATCTGACCAAGCGTGTAGTAAATAACATCTAACAGGTCGTTATTTTTAAAATCCTTAGCCATTTTATACAATTTGCGTCTTGCTAGTTCAATACTTTCCGGATCTTTATTCATTAATGCTTCCCGCATCCTTGCATAAAAGCTAAGATCATATTTTTCCGGTTTTAGTTTTATGACCCTTTTGTAATTAAGCATGGCTTTTTCATAATCGCCCTTTTCTTCATACAACTGTCCTAAAATAAAATGATAACGCGCCCTTGTATTTTTGCTTTTTGTGTATTTTATAGCTTCAGTAAGTTGTTTAATGGCATTTTCGTACTGACCATTACCTTGTTTAATATAAAATTCAGCATATAGCGCATGGAAGTGTCCTTTATATTGCTTAGGAAATTTTTTATCATTTTTAATTAGTGTAATGTAATTATCTGTTTGTGTAAGTGCGTTCAACTCATTATAAGTTTTCATTAACCAAACCCAAGCTTCTTCCTTTTGTGCAGTTTTATAAGCAGATTGCACATACTCAAAAGCTTCAATAGCTGAAAAGAATTCTCGTTTATAAAAATGTGCTTTACCAATAGCATTCCAACAATCATCAATCCACTTACAGGCTTTGGGTATTTCTATCTTACTTTTTTTATCTTTTATGGCATGACGTTGTATACAAGTACTGGCTTTTTTAATAGTTCTGTCCATTTGTGGAAAGATAGCCTTGCAGGTTTCCTTATCACCATACATAAATATGGGTAGTTGTTGTGTATAATCATCTTTATATTGAGCTTCAATCGCTTGCACACCTTCTTTCAAGCTTTCATTAGCATAAAAATATACGTTATATCTGGCATTAATATCATGGTACTTCCTGTTTATCCACTTATCTTTATATTGGGTACAGGCGGCAAGCAACAACAGTAAAACTACTGCAGTAACAGAAATTATGTATCGCTTATTTAGCATGCCAACTGTTGGTTAATCCAACTTAACGTAAAACCTGCGAATTTAGTATTTTTTAGCGTGTTGTTTATACGATTAAGATTGCATTATACGTTGTATATTTGTTTCCTTTAAAAAATAGGTATGAGTAAAATAAAATTTGGTACCGACGGATGGCGGGCTATTATTGCAAAAGATTTCACTGTAGAGAATGTTGCCCGTGTAACAGAAGCAACGGCTGTTTGGTTAAACAAAAACTTTAAAACACCAAGTGTAGTAGTGGGGCACGATTGCCGCTTTGCCGGAGAGCTTTTTGCCGATACGGTTACCAAAGTACTTGTAGCAAACAATATTAAGGTTTATTTGGCTAAAGACTATGTATCAACACCAATGGTATCGTTGGGTACGGTTACTTATAAAGCTAATTTGGGTATAATTATTACAGCAAGTCATAACCCCCCTTCTTACAACGGATATAAACTTAAAGCGCACTATGGCGGACCTTTAACTCCTGAAAAAGTACAGGAAGTAGAAGATATTATTCCTGAAAAAAGTAGTATCGATTTAGATACCATTTCTTTAAAAAATGCTGAAACAAAAGGCTTATTGGAGTATAAGAACCTGGAAGATTTATATGTTCAGCAGGTTGAAAAGAACTTTGATATAGCTGCTATTAAAAACAGTGGTATTCGTTTTGCTTATGATAGTATGTATGGTGCAGGCAAACGGGTGATGATGCGTTTATTCCCTGAAATTATACACTTACATAATGATGATAACCCGGGGTTTCACGGACAGGCACCGGAACCTATTCATAAAAATCTTACCGAATTTTCTAACCTGATAAAAAACAGCGGTAATATTGACTGCGGCTTATGTACCGATGGAGATGCAGACCGTATAGGGCTTTATGATAACAAAGGAAACTTTGTAGATTCTCATCATATTATTTTGTTGTTGATTCATTATTTAGCTAAGTATAAAGGCCAGAAAGGCAAAGTGTGTACAGCATTCAGCACTACGGTAAAGATTAAAAACATGTGCGCACACTACAACCTTCCTTTAGATGTGGTAAAAATTGGCTTTAAATACATTTGCGGCATTATGGTTACCGAAGATGTGCTGGTAGGAGGGGAGGAGAGTGGCGGTATTGCCATTAAAGGGCACATACCCGAGCGTGATGGCATTTGGATGGGCTTGGTTATTTGGGAGTTTATGGCTAAGACCAAAAAATCATTAAATGAACTGATTAAAGAAGTTTACGAAATTACCGGTGAGTTTTGGTTTGAACGAAATGATATGCACATTGATGAAAACCTGAAACAACAGATTATAAAGAACTGCAACAACAACGTGTATAAAGAGTTTGGCAAGTACAAAATCAAATCGATGGAAGATTTGGACGGGCATAAATTCTTTTTTGATGATAACCACTGGATGATGTTGCGTGCAAGTGGTACAGAACCTGTATTGCGTATTTATGCCGAAGGTGTGAATAAAGCAGAAGCCTTTGATATATTGGAAGAAACCAAAAAGGTTCTTTTTAATTAGAAACTTATCGTTTAGTTCCCTAATCTCTTTTTACTGTAAAAGTTAATTTATCAGCGAACAGGTGATGGTAGTTAACCCGTCATCTCCGGCCAAAGCCGAACAGGCTGTATTTGCTTTAACTGTAGTAGTAGCATTTACAGGCATAGTATAGGTTGTTGTTGTTGTGGAATAAGTTGGTGAAATGGCATTACTGTTAGATGTTACCGTTTCAACAACCCTTGTGCAGGCACAGTTATAATACTTTTTGCAGGATGTTAATGTTATAACTAAAATTATAAGTACTGAGATTAGCTTATTCACAAGGCAAAACTAATTATTAAACGTACAGTTTATAGTTTCATCTCCAGTTGCCGAAGTATAATTACTGCTGTTACAAGTAGTTTTAGCCTGCGATTTAGTTTCGTGAAGCTGTTTTACTTCAGTTACAGATGGGTAACCTGTTGCGGCAGTAACACAAGTACAGGTATAATTACCTTTGCTGCAAGAACTTAAAGATGCTATTATAACTATACTTAGTATAAGTAACTTATTCATAGCACAAACTTACAATTAAATTCAGCAATTAATACTAATAGCAGGCTTTTCTTATGTTAAAAAGTGCTGTATCATTTGGTTTCTATGGCGCAACTAACCGTAACCGGGTTTGTGCCCACACCCGTATCTTGCAATGCCTTGCATTGTGCTATACGGCTTTTATTGCTGCCGGTCATTTTATAAGTGCTGGTAGTTATGATGTTAGACCATGTATTAGTGTTATCATCATCATAAGTAGGTGTTGATGTGGTACAAACACAGGTACTATCTTTTTTGCAGGAACTTACTGTGGTAAGTATTATTATAATGGCAAAGACAAGCTTATTCATAAACTGAAGTAATTTTTTATAAAAAATTCATAAAGGCAAACGAAAGTGCTCCTATAGCAATTCCAACTATTAATCCATAAAAAAAATACTGCCATTTTAAATTTTTCTCATAATCGGTGGCATCATTCATATTAAAAATTTATTTTAATTTATCAAAACTCACTATTAAGCAAATATAAAACAAAAAAAGCCTTGCATGGGTACAAGGCTCCTTTTGTTGTTGTTTGTTTTTAAAGCTTAGCTGATAAGCGTAGTTTGCATGCTGCTCCATGGACCTGCTAATTCAGGATGTTTAGGGTTATACCATTGCAAAAATTCGCAAAGCAACATACCCTCGTTGGCAGTGCCATAGTGTTTCACGCTATTGGCTTTAGTTATAACTTCCATGGTCATACCCGCTGCATTAGCATCGGTAGGTTGGGCTGCACCAAGTTTTATAAGTATGTAAGAACGGCGTATTTCGTAGCCCTTTTCTTTATGGGCTCTGCCGGTATGTTTGCTGCTTCGTGCAGTTATCGTAGTACTTGCGGTAGGGTTGTTTATAGCACCACCGCTTGGGTAGCATTTGGTTTGCACATCGCCACCACCTAAACCAACGCTTTTAAAACTTACTAAGTTTTTGGTAGCCACCAGGTGTGTAGTGCGGGTGGTTTTATTTACAGGCCATAGTAGTGCCGAGCGGTCGTTGGCGGTAAGTGCCGAGTTGGCTATGTCTCCGCATATAGTGCGCACAGTTGCCTCTATTTGTTTTCTTCTTATACCAACCAAATTAGTAATAGTATGGGTGTCAGTATCGGGGTTGCTGCGCAAGGCATACAACTCAAGCCAACCCAGTTGGCTTTGCGGCACACCCGCACCCGGGTTAGTAAATTGGGTGTTAAGGTTAGTTATGTTTGTTGCACTAATACCTAAACGAACTTTGTTTGTGTTTAGGTAACTTACATCGGTAGTTATTTGTGCGTTAAACTCTTCCAATGTTCCGGTTAAATTTGCTGAGTTTGCCATGAT
>CAJCJB010000264.1 GCA_903970545.1 Candidatus Saccharimonadota bacterium
TTATCCGCAGTACCATTATGCAGTTGTTAACCCCCGATAATATGCGTGGCCGTGTATCGGCTGTAAACTCTATGTTTATCGGTTCGTCAAATGAGATTGGTGCATTTGAATCAGGAACAGCAGCTAAGCTTTTAGGCACCGTTCCATCGGTAATATTTGGCGGCAGCATGACTTTGGTCATTGTTACCATTACCTATCTCAAAACAAAGAAACTTACACCGCTATCTCTTAAAGAAATCCAAACGCCTAACCCCGAAGTGGCAAAAGTTTAGCATTGTATACTCAAATTTCCTGTTCTAAATAACCAGCACTACGGTTAATTTAAAGATAAAAATATAAATTAACTCTAAATGTGCTTTTTGAAGCAACTGTCTTTCTTGTAGTTACAAAAACCTTTCGTTGCCCAAAAACGTAAAAAGATATAGTAACCATCTCTTACAATTATAAGTAGTGCAATATTTTTCGGGCTTTTTTTACGGTGTTATAGTTAACCCCTGTTTAAAACTGTGTAAAATGATTTGTAAAAAACTAAAATTAACACCACTTAGTTTTATGGCATTTTTATGCTTCTTTTTACCGTTTAATTTAAAAGTTTCTGCGCAGTATAAAGTAGTAAAATTTGCTGCTTTATCTATTAATAACGGGCTTTCACAAAGCGAGGTTAAAAGCATTATTAAAGACCGCCAGGGTTTTATGTGGTTTGCTACAGACGATGGCTTAAATCGTTATGATGGTTATAAATTTACCATTTACAGGCATAACGATAAAGATAAACATTCCCTGCCCTCTAATGATATCACCGCGATATTTGAAGACAGGAAGGGCAACTTATGGGTGGGAAGCGGTGGCGGTTTAAGCCTTTATAACAGGGATACTGATTCATTTACCACATTAAGCTCAAATAAAAATGACGATAAAACATTAACGAACAATGAGGTAAATTTCATTTTTGAGGATAGCAAAAATAACCTTTGGGTAGGCGCTTATTCTGGCCTTAATCTCCTTGATCTAAAAACTAAAACGTTCAAAAGATTTCTTTTTAACAAAAATCGGGATGATATTCCCGAAAACCGCTTGTTTTCTGCTGCCGAAGATAATAACGGAAATTTATGGTTGGGAACAGGAGCCGGTCTTGTTCAATTTACTTATGCAAGCGGTAGCACCAAAACCTTTGCTTCAGAACTTAGTGGTAGTAAAATTAATGCACTTATAAAAACTACCGATGGTAATTTACTTGCCGGAACAACCGGAAAAGGGCTCGTTCTGTTCGATGTTAAAAGCCATGTTTTTAAAAGTTTAATTCATCAGCCGAGTAATAACTATTCTATTGCCAGCAATACCGTATTTCAACTGGCTGTTGCCAATAGCAAAGAAGTATGGATTGGTACGGAAGAAGGGCTTGATTTGTTTAATGAAAACAACCTTACGTTTACGCATTACCTTGATAATAATAAATTTAACGATAATGAAAATAACTCTATAAGCAGCATTTTAAACAGCGATGGTATTTTATGGGTAGGTACCTTCCAGACCGGTATCAGGTACCACGATTTTAATGTGTCGTCTTTTGATTATTATTATAAAAGCGCAGGCGATCCCAACAGCTTGTCACATAACACCGTTACATCTTTTGCAGAAACACAAAAAGGGTATTGGGTTGGCACCGACGGCGGCGGCTTAAACTTTTTAGATAGTAAAACTAAAAAGTTCAGTCACTATTTAGCCAATCTGAAAGATATCAATGCAATTGCGGGTAACCATGTAATCAGGTTGCTGACAGATAGCGATAAAAATCTTTGGGTGGGTTATTATAACAATGGCCTGGACCTGATCAACAGCCGCACTGCTAAAATTACCCATTATAAAGCGGGCACTCAGCCAAACGAAATAAGTACCAATATAGTTTATGCTTTAGGCGAAGACAGTAAACATGATATTTGGGTTGGTTTAGATGATGGAGGTATTAATGTTATTCATAACGGGAAAATTATTACTCGTTACAAATACAACGCAGCAGACACCTTACATAGCTTATCGAATAACGATGTAAGATCAATTTACCAGGATAGGGATGGTAATATGTGGGTAGGGACGTTTAGAGGGCTCAATTTATATGATCGCGCCAGCAAAACATTTACCCATTTTCGCGAAGACAGCGGTTTAACGAACAACGCAATTATATCTATTTTCCAAGATAGTAAAGGTAATATATGGATAGGGACTTTAGGCGGCGGCCTTAACCTTTACAACAGTAAAAAACACCGGTTTAGTGGCTACACTTTTCCTAATAATGCGGAGTATTCTATTATTGACGGCATTACCGAAGATGATAAAGGAATGTTGTGGATCAGCACCAACCGCGGTTTAGTTAGCTTTAAACCGCATACTAATCAATTCAGAACTTATAGCAGTGCAAATGATTTGCAAGGGTATGAGTTTTTTATGGGCGCAGTTCTTAAATCGAGCAACGGTGAGTTGCTTTTTGGCGGCCATAATGGCTTTAATGTTGTTAATCCGGATAATATTGTTGTAAATAATTATAACCACCCGGTAGTATTCACAGATTTTGATTTATTTAATAAAAAGGTCGCAATTGGTAAAAACGCTATACTTAAGGCAGATATATCGCAGACAAAGGTTATCGAACTTAATTATAGCCAGTCGGTTTTTACAATTGAATACAGTTCTCTTAATTATACGCTTCCTGAAGCAAACTCATATGCTTATATGCTGGAGAATTTTGAGAAAGACTGGAATTATGTTGGCTCGCAACGGAAAGCTACTTACACCAACCTTAATCCGGGAGCGTATATTTTTAAAGTAAAAGTAGCCAATAATGACGGGGTATGGAGCGATAAAATAAGTACGTTAAAGATCATTATCATTCCACCTTTTTACATGACCTGGTGGTTCAGGATAATTCTTATTTTCACCATCTGCCTTATTATTTATAGCATTTACAGGTACCGCATTTACGCCATAAAAGCTACACAGAAAATACTCGAAAAGTTGGTTGATGAAAAAACAGCCGCGGTAGTGCAGCAGTCGGAAGAGCTGCAAAATAAATCTGAAGAGTTACAGTCGCTAAACGAAGAACTACAGTCGCAATCGGAAGAACTATTATCACAGTCTGATTATTTGCAGGAACTGAACATTGAACTACAAAATCAAAAAGAACAGGAGTTGCAGGCACGTAAAGAAGCAGAGAAAGCCAATCTTGCTAAAAGTGTTTTTCTGGCTACAATGAGCCACGAGATAAGGACACCTATGAATGGTGTTTTAGGTATGACAACCCTGCTCTGTGAAACCCCATTAAACCCTGAACAACGTGAATATGCTGAAATTATT
>CAJCJB010000265.1 GCA_903970545.1 Candidatus Saccharimonadota bacterium
AGATAACGAGAAGATAAAATACTACGACCAAAAGACTATAGACGAAAAAATAGCTACTCCTTTCAATTACAGCTCCTTGTATGATGCCAAATTAGCATTAAAAGATACTGCAGGTGCTGCAAAAACATTACAAGACGGGCGTACTGCGTTTCCTAATAGTATAGAGTTGATGAATATGGAAACAAACCAATTGCTAATGAGTGGAAAATATCAGGAAGCTATTGGTAATTTAGATAAAGCCATAGCCGCCGACCCTAAAAACTCTAAACTATATGTGGCTAAAGGCGCTGCTTACTTTAGCATGGCGTATCCTCCCGGTAAAAAGGATGATGCAAAGCCAAAGAATTATGATGAGCTAATGAGCAAAGCTGAAGACAGTTACAAAAAAGCTACTGAATTAGACCCGAAATATCCTGATACATGGGCAAACTTAGGGGTTGTTTATAACAACTGGAGTATTGAACAATCTAAGCGTTGCGATGATTTAATTAAACAGGCAACCAAACTGAAAGAGTGTGATGAGAAAACAAAGGAGATGTATAACAAAGCTATTCCTGCCTTCGAAAAAGCTATCGACCTGAATCCGAATGATAAAGCAAGCATGAAAATTCTTCAAAAACTTTATCTGCTCACCAATCAGCCCGATAAAGCAGAGAAAGTGCATGCTATGATGAAGAAGTAATCTTATAAAATAAAGATAGCGGCAATTATCATAATAACGATTATCAGCACATATTGCCACACATCTACAAAGTAGGGGTAGTATTTTTTAAAGGATTCTTTCAGATTCATAAGACTACTAATTTAGGGCTAAATTAATGGTAGACAAAACCTAAAAAGTTTAGTATAAATAATTTTTACTAATTTCGCCTAAACAAAACGCAAATATATTTTATGGATAAGAACACCGAACACAAAGATTTAATCATAATTCCTATTGATTTTACCGAGCAAAGCATTTATGCCATCAGCCAATCGTATAATTTGGCACGCTATACCAACTCTAAATTACTTCTTTTGCATGTATACGACAAACAAGGCGAAGAACGTTTTGATGAAATTACCCAGCTTACTAAAAAAACCATGGAAGAGTCGGGTGTGCCTTGTGATTTTATGAATATTAAAGGCAGTATTTATAAAGAAACTGTACGTGTTGCTGAAGAAACCAATGCCAAGATGATTGTTGT
Source organism: Candidatus Saccharimonadota bacterium (assembly GCA_903970545.1). Lineage (GTDB taxonomy): Bacteria > Bacteroidota > Bacteroidia > B-17B0 > Aurantibacillaceae > PALSA-968. Next base: position 1,188 of record CAJCJB010000265.1, read on the forward strand.
AGGAGTAGAATCTCACATTAAGAAAATAGATATTTTATCGGATAACGTATCTGAAATGGTGCGCAAAAGCCCTTGCCCAATCATTACTATCAGGGGCAGAGAGCAACGCGATGGTTGCGAAAGTATTTTATTACCTATTGATTTATCAAGAGACTCGAGAGAGAAAGTTGATGTAGCGGTTGAATTTGCCAAGTATTTTGGGGCTGCTATTCGTATTTTGGGTATTTATTCTTTAAAAGATGAGAAGTACGAAAACCAATTACACGCATACGTGCATCAGGTAAAACAATACATTAAAGCCAAAGGAGTTACTTGCAGCAACAAAACCATGCCAAGCGAAAATATTGCAGAAACCGTTGTTGAATACGCCAATAAAATTGAATCGGATTTAATTATGATTATGAATAAACCCGGACTATCTGTAAGAGAAATGTTCTTGGGTACGATGGCACAAAAGGTAATTGATATTTCAAATATTCCGGTAATAACTATTAACCCAAGAGAACGGGATTCGCGTTACTCTTCGTCGGCTATGTAAGCCGGGTTAAAGCCCTCTTCCATCCAAATAAATTTAAGGGTGTTTACATTAAAGTAAGCACCTTTTTCTTTGCGGGTTATGTAAAACATATCAGGCAATAGGGTAGCAGTTATCTCTTCAAAGAAAGCTTCTAATAGTATAGTTCCGTTTTTATTGATAAGTCCGGTGCCATCATCGTTAGTATAATTGAAAATAGTATGAGTAAGTAGTTTAATTTCATCTGCCTGTATGCTAAACAACTTATCTTTTAAATCAATATTAAATACTGTACAACCTTTATCATTCTTAGCGTACCAGTATTTCCTGTCGGTATTGATTTTGTTAAAGGTAGTTTTAGGAAGAGCCATTTTATTAATACTATGAAATTGATATTTGTTGTTTTTAAGAGCCGCAAATGCATCATTATCCGCTAAGGCTATTTGAGACAGGTTTTCTTGCGAGAAGTATTTGATGCCATTCTTATCCTGTAGTCCCTCTTTATTGTTCTTTATTAGGCGCATAAACTCACCGTTGGTAAGGTCGGCTGTTTTTAAAGCAGGGTTGTACGTGTATTTTATCTCAGAAATAAAGCAACCCGAAGTATCTATAAAACCATATAGGTTGTTTTTTACAACTAAGTAAATTCCTTTATAAGGTTCGTCAATAAAATCATACAGAGGCTCAATAATAAAATCTCCTTTTTTATTTATCACACCTAAATGCGTATCAACTTTAACTCTGCATTGCTTATTTTTAAAGGCAGAAACCCAACTGTAATTCGGGGCAATAACCGTGAAGCCCTGCTTATTAATAAAACCGTATTTGTTGTTCTGCATATAAGCCGCCATATTCTCAGAGAAATCGCTGAGGTAAGAATAGCTTGGTTTAATAAGCTCTTCGCCATTATAATTAATGGCACCAAAGGCATTGTCTTTTTTTACGATGGCTGTGTTGTCTGTAAAATCAGCTATTTCATCATATTCGTTCGATATTCTTTTCCCTGCATGATCAATTAAATAAGTATTTTTATTTTGCTGTACAATAGCCACCTGATGAGAAAAAGATGTGCCGTTCTTAAACGTAAAATCAATTTTTACGCGTCCAGTTTTATTAATATAACCGTACAAATTATTTTTTTCTACTAAAGCAAAGCCTTCATTAAAGTCTTCTGCATCATCATATACAGGTTCAATATCAATTTTGCCTGTGGTATCGGCAAAACCATATTTGCCTTTATGCTTAACGGACAATAAAGGGATTTTCCAATAGGTAAACTCTTCTTCCAGTTGTTGCTTGTCGGGGTAATCGGGATATTTATCTAAGAAACCATGCAGGTTTTTTTCGGTATAATCTTTCACTTCTAAACTGAATAAAGTATTCCAAGCGTAATAAGAGGGTTTAATGTTTTTTATGTAGTAATAAATACCCGTTATGTTTTTATGTTCTATATAATGGGTAAGCAACTCTTCTTTGGCTTGCTGCGTATATTTTGTGTTAGGATATTGTTTAATGTAAGTTAGGTAAGCACTGTCATTCTTTGGCAATGTAATTTCCCTATAGATGGCATACTCCAGCAATTGCAAGGCATTTTGCAGGTAACAACTTTGTGGATAGGTTATTATGTAATTTGTAATGATGCCTGATTGCACATTATTTTTTATATCATTAAAAACCAAACTATCTCGTCGACATAAAACATCGTTTACATAGTTTGATTCATAATAAGTGCTTGCATATTTTTCTGCCAATGGAATGCTGTTGTTTTTAAAATAAACAAGATAGGCTTTGTAGGAAATAGAATCGTGCAGTGCATTCAGGCAACTATCGTTAATATGATAGAAGGTTTTTAGTTTTAATACTTTCTCGGCAGATAACGTTTTATAATTGTTCTTCGAAATAAGAATGTATTTATAAGCACTGTCTAATTTGTGAAAGGGATTATCATTACGGTAATAAATGGTAGCCAACCCGAAAGCGGCCTCTGTCTTGTTTTTCTTTAGTTGGGTATAAAAGAGTTTCTTTGCTTTAAAGTAATCATACTCCTGCAAAGCCTGATAAGCTTTATCAATAGTAGATGCAGGGCTTTTCGGGAAGCAGATAAACAACAATAAAAAAGCGAATAATAAACGCATTTGTTTTTTGTGATAGCAAAAGTATATTTTTGTCGCGGCTTATTAACGCTAAATAAATGTTTACTACCGGACGGATTATTTTTACTCTTAGCTTCTTAGTTGTTTTTATACTTGGTATGCTGTATGCTTACCGCAAGGACTTAAAGATTAACCGCTTGCATTTTTCTAAAAGTTACTTTATCATCGTGGCTATTTTGTTGATATTTACTGGCTTATTTTTAATAATTAAAGTTAAAACTTGGTATTTTAAATAAAAATGACTTACTTTTGCCTATCCTAAAAATGAAGATGAAAAAAATAGCTTGTATTTGTGTGATGCTTTTTTGTTTCACCTGCGTTCGTGCCAATGCGGGCGTTCTTATTGTAGAAGGAAAGTACCAACAAAAGAACCTGTATATACAAAACGGTTTTTCGAGCAATGGTGTTGGTTTCTGTGCGTATGAAGTAAAAGTAAACGGACAAGTTACCGCTGATGAAGTTAACTCAAGTGCTTTCGAAATTGATTTTGCCCCTTTTAAATTGAAAGCGGGAGATAAAATAACCATTGAAATTGGACATAAAGAAGGCTGCATGCCTAAGGTATTAAATCCGGAAGCTATTAAGCCCCGTCCTACGTTTGATTTGCTGAGCATTGACATTAATAAAGATGCTGTTTTAACCTGGGGAACTAAGAATGAATTAGGTTCTTTACCCTATATAATAGAGCAGTTTAAATGGAACAAATGGGTGTATGTAGGTGAAGTTATGGGCGAAGGCACACCAACCGACCACATGTATAAGTTTAAAATTACCCCAACCAGTGGCGAAAATAAGTTTCGTGTAAAACAAGTTGGCTATGGCGGACTTCCCCGTTATTCTAAAGAGGCTACCTATACTTCCTTTATGGATAAGCCTTCTTTTAAGTTAGAAGAAGGTAACAAAATAGTTAGTTTTAGCAACGAAACTACGTTTGAAGTATATGATTACTACGGAAATGTATTGAAAAAAGGTTTTGGCAATAATGTAGATATAACAAGTTTGCCAAAGGGGAAATATTACCTGTGCTACGATAATTTAGTTACTGAAATAGAGAAGCGAAGGTAGGGTTTTGCAGCAGCAGTTGTTTAACCTCACTTAGCAACATTGCCGTAGCACCCCACAAAACATTGCCCTGTACGTTAAAGTACGGGGCTTTTATTTTTATGCCCATGGTAAGGTTTACGGTGGTTTCGCTTACGATGCTTTCATCCAGCATAGTTTTTAGAGGGAATTCAATCAACTCTGTTACTTCTTCGGTATGAGGGTTAAACACAGGTTGTGCATCTATGCAGGCAACAATGGGTTGTATATAGAAATTGCTTACGGGTATGTAGAGTGGGGTTAGCCTTCCTGTAATATTTGTTTCATTTATAACTACGCCTGTTTCTTCAAATAGTTCTCTAATAGCAGCTTGTTCATAGCTTTCTTCTCCATCGCAGCTGCCACCGGGCAATGCAATTTGCCCTGCATGGTATTGGTGGGTGGCAGGGCGTTTTATCAGCACAAAACAAACCTCGCCGGCTTTGGGGTAGAATAATAAACAAACGGCACTTTTTTTATAATTGCTAAGGGCATTAAGGTTAATCTTTTTGTGTTTGATGTTATCACCTGCCATCATGTATTGGGCATCCTGCCCGGGCAATGGGTGGTTGGTAAGTCGGTCTTTAAGGTGTTGGGTGAAGGATTTGAACTGCACGATGGGTTATAAATTGCCCGCAAAGTTACATATAATTGCGCGAGGGGAAGGTTTTGGCACGAGCAGGATAGATTTTAGTACGTGCGGGATAGATATGTGTATGCGAAGGGGAGATTTTTGCTCATGTCGGATAGAATTATGGTCGCTCGGGATGGATGTATGCTTATGTCGGATAGATTTTGTTCGTCTCGGGATAGATTTTAGCACAAGTGGGAGAGATATAATCACATCTCGGGGATATTTTTGCTTATGTCGGAGAGATTTATGTCGTCTCGGGAGAGATATATGCCATCTCGGGATGGATTTTGTATTGGAAAGGTGAGAATTTTAATATAAGTTTGTTACAATTAAAACAGCAAAACTAAAAACTGCCAAAAAAGGGAAGGATGGAAGAAAAGCTGACAAACGAACAACTATCAACCATTTGTATGATGATGCGAACGGTGGAAGTATTGCGCACCAATGAACATAATTTTAGCGACAATATACAAATAAAAGAAGCCTATACGAAGGTTAGCGGGGAGCTGAATAAACTGATGGATATGCTTAGCGATGCGCAACGCAATGAGGTGTTGGAAGAGCACCAAAGGCAATTAAAAGAGATGGCTAATAAATAATTACAAACGCTTAAAGTTACATATAGCCGGAAGTTAGCTGCAACATTAACACGACAACAATGACATCAGACGAATTAGCAATAAAATCAAGTATTCAAATTTATCAAGCAGACAAGAGTATAATGAAACCCAAAGGTTTCGGGACAGGTTGTATTGTAAAATACTTAGAGCATACTCTTTTGCTATCTGTTTCACACGTAACAAATGACGATGGACTGACAACGTTTCTTGAAACCAACCTTCCACCAGAAGAAAATACGACACCTTTAAAACCAATTGGCGGACTTGTTTGGTATGACGTTTTCAAAGTGACTGACGGAATAGACTTGACAGATTTTGAATCCCTCATAGAAAATAAAGCAGAACGAATTGATGTAACATTCGCCAAACTGACCGAGCAATTTGAATTGAAACAGCCGGCAATGGACTTTAAATATTTTCAGATAGAAGCAGGCGACAAACTAATGTTAGACCTTGACTTTGCAACTGTTCCAGACAAAGACAATACATATAGTTTTTACGGTAAAGTTAGACCAGAATATCAAGACATTTATTTAAAAATGACTCCGACATTAAAAAATGGATTAAAGTTTCATAGGACAAATGGATATTTCCATATGTTTCTTGCTCCTGAAATAATTAAGGACAAAGACGACTATCGTGGTTGTAGCGGCGCTCCAATACTTGATTCTGAAGGACGAATAGTTGCATTAGCTTGTCAGATTAGAGAAAATACAAAAATTGTTTACGGATTTTCTATTCAGGAATGTATGAAACTGATAAAGTTGACAATTGACACGAACCAACTATGACAACAAAAAGAAATGCAGCCGCTAACAGCAAGCAACACCCAATGGCGCAGCTTTACAATCCATAAAATCTTTCTTTTATTTGTAATAAGTATTAATCAGTAAATAATTTCGCGACTCTCCCGTATAGTATAAAGAGATAGAGGCGACTTGCTTAAAACATAAAGAAGAAAGAAAATACAGTATTATGTTTTAAATTACAAAGCCGCAACAAACGTAAAAGTCTTGCAAATATTGCAGGGCTTTTTGCTTTAGTTACCAACAGACATGCGGCTTTTGGTTAATAAGTAAATGTCACCTTTTTTATTTTTCTACGTATAAACATATAATTGCAGGCATTGTGCAGGCGATATATAAACTAAAAAAACAGGACTCATGAATCAGGATCAAAACAACCACTATACCATGTATAAAGGTGTAAGTACTTTATTCAGTCAGAATACTTCTATATGGAGCGGTAATAGTGTAGTAAGCGGTTTAGTAACCAAGCTGAATAACAATATACTAAGCATATCTAATATGGATACCACCCAACTGCACGATACCACGGGTGCCACTACCGATAAGGCTGCGGCAAGAACTTTGCTGATAACTATATTGGTTAAGAATGCGGCGGCGGGTTATGGCTATGCTGCCAGCATAAGTAATAACACACTGAAAGAGGCTTGCCACCTAACGGCTACGGGGCTTGGTAAGTTATCGGCTGCTGATTTGTATTCGGCATCGGGCGATTTATATAATACACTAAACCCTATTATAGCCAGTTTGGTGGGTTGGGGTATTGCGGCTGCCGACCTTACGGCGCAGCAAAGTGCAGCAAACTCGTTTAACGGTAATATTGGTTTGCCTATAACGGCACGTGCGATAACACATGCGGCTACGCAAAGTATACCGAGTTTGATAACTACTACATCTGCCTTGCTGGACGACCAACTGGATGCAGCTATGATGCAGTACAAAATTACGAGTCCTGCTTTTTATCAGCAATATAAAATTGCGCGTAAGTTGCCTGCTGCCGGCGGGGCACATCACTATGGCACTATACGTTGTACGGCACTTAATGCTGCGGGGGCTGTGGTTGCGGGTACTGATTTTGTGATTGCAGGTATTACGCGCAAAAAGAAGAAAGCCAAAAACGGTAAGGGTAGTTATGTGCGCATACACACGCCGATAAGTGTAACCGTTACGGCTACTGCGCCTGGTATGCAGCCGGTTAGTCATACACTACACTTAAATGCGAATGGGGTTTATACTTTGAGTTTTGTATTGGTAGCTTCGGGTGCAAGTCCTGCGCCTGGTACAGGAGGAACTACTACGGGTGGTACTGCAAGTGGGGCATAGAGATTGCTGCGTTTTGCTCGTAATGACGAAAGGTTAATAATAGACAAACTCCCCTTTATCAGTCTTAACGGTAACCTGCTTTTTTCCAGAGGCTTCTACACGCCCGATGATTTGAGCTTCGATGTTGAAGCTGTGGGCAATGGCAATAACCTGTGCGGCAACTTCTTTAGGAACATACAACTCCAAGCGATGCCCCATGTTAAAGACTTGATACATTTCCTGCCACGATGTTTTAGATTGTTCTTGTATGAGTTTAAACAAAGGTGGAATAGGGAAGAGGTTATTTTTTATAACATGCAGGTTATCTATATAATGCAGTACCTTGCTTTGTGCGCCACCACTGCAATGCACCATGCCGTGTATGTGGGCATGCAGTTTAGAAAGAATTTGTTTTACCACCGGTGCGTATGTGCGGGTAGGAGAGAGGACAAGTTTTGCGGCATCTATTTGTTGTTTGATATGAGAGCCGTCAACACCTGTATGTTCTATAAGAACTTTGTCGGTTGGTTTTAAATTACCGCAATACACAACCTCTTTAGCAAGGTTGGTATCATAAGATTCAGGGTATTTATCGGCAATGTACTTAGAGAATACATCGTGTCGGGCAGAGGTAAGTCCGTTACTGCCCATACCTGCGTTGTATTCTTTCTCGTAAGTGGCCTTGCCATAAGAAGAAAGACCAACCACTACATCTCCGGCTTTGATGTTTCCGTTATCTATCACATCCGTTTTTTTCAATCTAACAAAAGCGGTAAAGCCTACATCGAGGGTTCGCACAATATCGCCCACATCGGCAGTCTCGCCACCGGCAAGGGTTAAGCCTACACCGAGTTTGTTTAGTTCTTCAATATAATCATTCGTACCGTTAATAAGATGCGAGATAACCTCGCCCGGAATCAGGTTTTTATTCCTCCCGATGGTTGATGAAACCACAATGTTATCAATAGCTCCCACACAAATCAAATCATCAATATTCATGATGAGTGCATCCTGAATGATGTTTTTCCAAACGGAATTATCGCCGGTTTCTTTCCAATACACATACGCTAAACTGGGCTTAGAGCCTGCAGTATCGGCATGCATAATGTTGCAGTAGTTGGTATCCTGGGCAGCAATATCGGGCAGTATTTTGCAAAATGCTTTAGGGAACAAGCCTTTATCAATCCCCGCTATGGCTTTGTGTACATCTTCTTTACCTGCTGATACTCCGCGTAAATTATATTTATCACTCATGCCACAAATTTATAGTTATTTATGTACTTTTAAGCCGTGTTATTATGCCTATAGACAAATTCGGGAATAAGTATTACGATATTGAATTCCCTGCCATCAAATCGGCAAGCGTTTTTTACTTCGATACACCAAGCGGTTTGCGCTACGAGGTTCGTTTCGGCCGCAGGCAGGATAACATACTGCACGCTACCATTGTTTTTGGGGTTATTAATGATGAGTTTGAGGGCGAGGAATACGTTACCACTAATCGTGGCGAGGTTTATGGAGTGATGAGTACCATATCTGAGATTGTACGTGTTTTTATGAGTGAACACCCTAAGATTACTACGTACGAGTTTCATGCCGTTGATAAAGAAGGAGAAGAAGACCTGAACACCAATGCCCGTATGTATTTGTACCGTCGCTATTTGCCCCGCATATTTGATAAAAGCTGGCATATTGATATACAAGGCAACTTTGCTTTGGTGAAAAAGCTGGGCTAATAAAGCCCGGAGAAAATAAATTTGGCAGAATCTCCCTCTTTTACTACATTTGCATCCCTTAAAAAAATAAAAAAGGTAAACAGATGAGTAAACAATATGAAACGGTTTTCATTTTAACTCCCGTTTTGTCTGAAGAACAGGCAAAGGAGACCGTAAAAAAATTTAAAAAAGCGTTGAACGACTTAGGTGCCAAAGTAATTTCAGAAGAATTTTGGGGTCTTAAAAAGTTGGCTTACCCTATTGATAAAAAATCAACAGGTTTCTATCAGTTGTTTGAGTACACAACGGATAGCATCACTTTGGTGAACGAATTGGAAGTAACCTTTAAACGCGATGAGCGTGTGATGCGTTACATGACAGTTGCTTTAGATAAGCACGCTGCTGCTTGGGCAGAAAAACGTCGTACAAAACGTAAAGGCGGAGAAGTGGTAACTGAACGTAAACCAAAAAGAGTAGCAAAAACAGCAAACGCTAATTAAATTTTAAAACACAGAACATGGCATTTACAAAAGAAGTAAGGTTTTTAAATCCGCCTCAGGCAGAGTTGAAACGCAAAAAATATTGCCGCTTTAAGAAAAGTGGTATTGAATATATAGATTATAAAGACGGAGATTTTTTGTTGAAGTTTATTAACGAACAGGGTAAAATTTTACCACGTCGTTTAACAGGTACTTCTTTAAAATTTCAACGTAAAGTATCTCAGGCGGTAAAACGTGCGCGCCACATGGCAATTCTGCCTTATGTAGCAGATTGTTTAAAATAATTAATTTAAAGAGAATTTATCATGCAAGTAATATTAAAACAAGACGTATCAAAATTAGGCTTTAAGAAC
>CAJCJB010000266.1 GCA_903970545.1 Candidatus Saccharimonadota bacterium
TCGGTAAGTATATCTTCTAAATGATTAAGTATTTTATGGTTAGCTATTTTTCTGGTAATAAACTGGCGCTGGTAAAACCTTTCGGCATAGGTAAGCAATAATTCAAGCTGGGCAATAATTACATCCTGACTGAATTGATCGATGTTTGAATGATATTCCTGTTCAATGTTTTGCATGATGTTTATAGTAGTTGTTTCTTCTTTCTCTGAGAGAAACAAAGCCTCATGCACCGAATAACTAAAATATTCATATTGCTTTATTGTTTTGGCTAAAGACGTATTCCATAAAAAATCGGGATGGATGAGTAACAACCACCCCGACCGTTTTATTGTTTTACCTTTCTCAACCTCTATGCCAAAAACCTGATTGGGCGCCATAAAAAACATAACTCCCTCATCAAAATCATACTGCTGCTGTCCGTATTTTATCTTCGCATTAAAATTTCGTTTAAGTGAAATGGAATAAAAATCAAATACCAAACTTATTGACTCGTTAGGTGGTGTACGCTCAATGGCATCCATATTTATAACACTAATCAGCGGGTGCTGGGGCTTAGGTAAGCCCATTACCTGATGATACTGGCTTATGGTTTTAATGCGTAAAGGTTGCGTGTTTGCCATCGTATAATTTATTACTCTTCTTTATTTAACCATTTTTTAAACAGCTTTTCGTAAAAGGGCAGTATCACATAAACCACCGTGGGTACTGCAATGGCTGTAAGCACAAGTGTACGAATAGCCACCGGATATTTAATTAAATATTCGCCCAGCACTAAAAATAAAATAGTTATCAGCGGATAAATGGCAAGCCATATTAAAAAAGTTCTTTTGTGTTTGATGTTTTTACTCATATAGTTTAGTAATTATAAGATGTGATTTTTCATCACAATTATAATCACTATTGGTTAAACGCAGCAGCAAAATCTTTTGCAAAATCTTTCAACTTGGTTTTTCCCAGCGTTGGTTTATTACGTTCATAATCCTGATACAACACACCACCGCGTCTCGAGGCATTCATTTCCATCAAACCCTTAGCAATTTGAGGGTTCATTCCTGCGGCTATCATTCCATTTAGTGCCTGCTCATCAGAAACAACCACCCACTTTACATCCGGCTTACCAATGGCTTCGCCTAAAATGGTTGCTACTTCATTAGGAGAAACTTCATCGCTGGCTATGTAACGAATGGTTCTTCCATTAAAAGGTTTTTCCATTTCTTCGGCAATAACACTCGCAATATCTACCGGAGCAACCCAGGGTTCTTTATCATCGCTACCATAATTAGAAACAATTATTCCTTGACTTTTAATGGTTGGTATAAAAGCAAACATATTATAGTAAAAACCAACCGGACGCATGGTTTTAATGGAAACATCATCAGGCAATTCCTTTAAGATGTTTTCTACATTGTGATGGAAAGCCAGCATTCCATTGCCTTTATCTGTATGACCACCAATACTGCTTAGATGTATAACTTTTTTAACACCTGAATGATGAATAGCCTGTTTGTAATTTTTACCAATGTTGGTAATGGCTGCCATATAATCAAGGTTCTTGTTAAAGAAGAAACCCTCTCCAAGTGTTTCCATGGCATAAACTATATCCGCGCCTTTAAAGGTTTCTGCTAAAAAATCAGCATCCTGCATAGAGCCTATGGCAGCTTTTGCGCCAATGGCTTCAATGTCTTTTTGCTTTTCGGCTTTGCTGCTAATAACAGTAACCGTGTGTCCTTTTTGCACTAACGCTATGGTTAGTGGTTTGCTTATGTTCCCTAAAGAACCTGTAACTATAATTTTCATTTTTTTTTATTTGTTTCCGCAAAGTTGCACAACATTAAAGAAGCAGGTGTAGCCAAATCTACTTTTGTTGTAGCCGAAATAAGGTAACAGATTCATAAATTGCGCCATCTGCAAAATAATCCCGACTTTTGCTTGAGCTTGCCAACAAAGAGAAATGGGTGCTGAGAGTAAGTTAGTTTTTACCCCCGTAGCGGAAAAAGTAAACCAAGGAAAAAACCTTTCGGTAAAGGGATTGTGCGGCTCGGCCTGGAGCTTTTTGTATGCTCAATGCGCACAGGATTTTGAAAAGAACATCGTTATTATTTGCAACAACAACGAGGATGCCTTGTATGTGCTGAATGATTTGCAGGCACTGCAGGATAAAAAACCTTTGTACCTGCCCTATAGTTATATAAACGCCTACGATTTTGAAAAGACGCAAACGGCATCGCAACAGCAACGCATTGAAACGCTGGAGAAAATAACATCGAGCGACAAAAGAAATATAATTGTTACCTACACCGAGGCGCTGTTTGAGAAGATACCCAACAAAAATTCGCTAAGCGAGAACACGTTTAAGATTGCGGTAAAAGAAAAACTATCGATAGAGTTTCTGGAAGAGTTTTTGTTTTCGTATAACTTTAACCGGGTTGATTTTGTTGCGCAGCCCGGCGAGTTTGCCATACGCGGCGGTATTATTGATGTGTTTTCGTTTTCATCTAACACGCCTTACCGCATAGAGTTGTTTGGCGATGAGATAGAATCCATCAGAAGCTTCGACCCCGTTACGCAGCTTTCTATTGCGCGTTACGACAGGGTGGTGATAACGCCCAACATTACCAGCGAAGATTTATCGGACAACAAGATTTGTTTTTTAGATACCCTGCCTGATGATGATACGCTGCTCTTTATTAAGGATGCCGCTTACCTGTTGCAAAAAACAGAGCAGTTGTTTGATAAAGCCGTTACGGCTTATGAGGCTTTGACAGAAACTGTGCAGCAGGCACCCCACAAACTATTTTGCAAAGCAGATGAATTGAAAGATGCGCTGCAAAAAAAGCAAACCATTGAAACAAATACCAACCCTTTGTTTGCTGATGATACGGTAGAGTTTAACCAGCAGCCTCAGCCTTCTTTTAATAAGAATTTTGAATTGCTTTTTAAACATCTCTTAGAAAACAAACAAAAGGGTTACAGCAATTTTTTATATACCGATACCGAGAAGCAGGCAGAGCGTTTGCGGCAAATACTAAGTGATGTATCGAACACCAACCGTGTGGTAGAAAATTTATTTGAAACCATACACCTAAGCATACATGAGGGTTTTATTGATTACACCAACAAAGTAGCCTGCTATACCGACCACCAGATTTTTGAACGTTACCATAAATACAAAGCACC
>CAJCJB010000267.1 GCA_903970545.1 Candidatus Saccharimonadota bacterium
TACAAATAGAAGTTTATCTGTAGATGCAACGGGTAAAATAGTTGCTGCTACAACTGGTGCAACTGGCTCTTCATGGGTATTGGGGGGAAATAGCGGAACAAGTCCAAACAATGTTATTGGCGCAACAGATGCTCCTCTAAATTTTGTAGCAGGAAGTACTACTCCAAGTATGATACTTACCACAGCTGGCGCTTTGTGTATTGGTACTCAATCTCAAAAAACAGGGGCTGCACACAATAGTGCTTTGCTACAGGTAAATGGCGATATGGTTGTAGGAGATAATAACGGGCAATCGGGGATATACCTTTACCAACAAAGTTGGAGTGATTTTGTGTTTGATAAAAACTATAAGCTAATGCCATTAAATGAGGTAGAAAAGTTTTATAAAGAAAACCATCATTTGCCTAATGTTCCTACTACTAAAGATATACAAGAGCAAGGCAATAACTTAGGACAAACCGATGCGGTGCTTTTGCAAAAAATAGAGGAACTTACTTTGTATATGGTGACGCAACAAAAAGAAATAGAAGAACTAAAAAAGCAAGTACAACAAAATAAAAAGTAATTTGATTACTTTTATTGGATGGAAAAGTTTAAAAATATAAGATTTGTAATTGGCTTTTGCTTTACGGCTTTTGCAATGGTGTTAATTATAAATGCCTGCCATAAAAAAGAAGAAGCAACATCTGTGAACCCATGTCTCGGGCAACAGCAAACAAGTGCTGCTTTTCATTTATATGAACACCCTCAAGACCCAAGCTCTACAAGCCATTATTGGACAGATGAACCAACGGATACTATGTATAGAAACAGGTATTTTAAACTAATGCCTGATTATATTCCCCCTGTTAATGTGGCTGCCAACTTTACCTATACTTGGATAATAAATGGTAGAAAGATGTTGTTTTCTGGGCAACCTTTTATTGCACAGGATACATTTGCAAACAACCCAAGCGGCACTTTTACTGTAACACTAATTGTGCATAATACTAACCCAAATAAGAGTTGCTTTCCTAACGATAAGGGTGTGGACAGCACGACTAAAGTTATAAATACGCTGACTCCAGGAAAAGAGGGCATAGCTTATGGCAAGTACCAAGGTGCACTTACTGATAATCCACAAGATACGTTTACAGTTTCTTTTTTAAACAAATACTATGTTACTTCAGTATGTGATACTGTACTTTGGGTTAGTAATTTATACAGAGGTTGTGATGCCTATATACCTTGTAGTTATACAACAGGTGCATACAGGTGTTTGGATTTTAGCACTACATATTCTGTTGCTTGTCAGGAAATGACTGGTTTTTTATATGTGGATGAAAAAAAGAATGCAACTATAAAATTTGGGTACTATGTGCCAATTGGCAGTAGCACACCTATTGTAAAAACATTTGTTGGTAAACAACTTTGGAGACAATATTAAAATAATAATAAGTATGAAAAAAACAATTCTTTCAATAACAATACTCTTTCTGATTTCATTTGAAATGAAATTAAAAGCCCAATGTGGGGAGTATCCTGAAAAAACGCATACTGACCCGGCTATAAACCTAAGTACAGGTGCACCCTACGCCTTGCCCCTAAGTGGTACTTTTCAGCAAAACACTTTTGATTGGACTGCTGAATATTTTGATTATTGGTATTCACCACCAAACAGCGTAGATAAACTTTGTACAGCAGGGGCGCAAAGCCCATTTTATCAGAATGAGGGTTATCTTGATTTTATAGCTCATCAAAACACTTCTGATTTTAAGCCTGAAGATGGCTGGGAGCTTATAAAGCAAAATTTTGGATATTTTTATGGTAGTGGGTATAATGGTACTGCGGGTAGCCCTTGTAATACAAGCCCAAGCCCTAATTGGGAAAGTGGGGGTAATTTAAATAATCCCAATGGGCCAACAGATGGTTCTTACTCCTCAAGTTTATATTTTGTGCTTTATAATAAATATTCGGGTAAATTAAGGGTTTTGGCTTCTGTGCCTCAACTTAGTAATGTAACTACTAACATCATACAAATACAATTAAGTTTTATTCATGATGATAATGGGCTTACAACCAATTACGATTTTTTTAGTTATAATGGTTTGTTTAACCATTATAATACAAAAACGTATGCCTTAGATAAACAAACAAATGTAACTACGGTAAGTGCCCCTGCTGTTTTCCCAAGCTCATTTAGTTATTTTTTTTATGCTGATTTTCAGATGGCTTACGACCCTTGTGTTTGTATGTTTCAATCGGGCTTTGATGTGAATTTTATTACGCAAATTAATGAAACCATAACTATGAACGGGCAATTTGCGGGCATTGTATCACCAAACATAAATATAGCTGATGTAAATGCCGGTAATGCCGGTAGTGATGGTATAGCCGGAGATGGGAACAACGGAGGCAATACACCCCAAAACTTTATAGCTTCGGTTAATAATAATGGTGGTTCACCAACAGGTATGATACAGTCATACGAAAACCTGCAATCGGTATATGACCAGAATATTGTCGGAACAGGAAATGATGTTGCCAATGCACTTGGTACTTTGGGTGGTATAGTAAATTTTATAGCTCCTTTTGCCATTGGAGATTTTATTCCTAATGAAATTCAGCTAAAGGATGCTCTAGATGGCACAGGCAAGTTTTTAAATTTTTTCAGCTCTCAAATGCCAACTACCACCAACTCACCACCACCAAAACCTATGGTGGTATCTGGTTACATAACTTTAACAGGCAATATTAATGGTGG
Source organism: Candidatus Saccharimonadota bacterium (assembly GCA_903970545.1). Classification (GTDB taxonomy): domain Bacteria; phylum Bacteroidota; class Bacteroidia; order B-17B0; family Aurantibacillaceae; genus PALSA-968. Next base: position 2,744 of record CAJCJB010000267.1, read on the forward strand.
TGCACCACAAACCAATAGTGAATTTTTATTGGCAACACCCGGTTCTAAAGACCCACTTATTTTTTTGACAAATGATGGTTCAGGAAAGTATTCTGAATATTCAGCTGCTACAACCAACCAAATACCCGCTAACAGCCTTCCCCCTAATAATAATAATCCTAATCCTGTAACAGGCGTAGGCCCTTTACCTGCACAACCTATTTACAATGAACCTCTGGGCTTATTTGCTTTATTAAAAACACCTAAGGTAAATAGGTTTGTATATTCTCCTGCTAGGCCAAATACTACCTCTATTGGTGAAATAAATTACTCATCTATAGGTAATCAAAGCTACTTCCAACTTTATTATGGTGATACCCCTCCTTTACCTTCATCACTTCCAAGTAATGTAGCTTCCAACTCAGTTGCACATCAATTCCCAGCTTCAACAACTGATTACTTTAGAATTGAATATAATCCGGCTGAAGATTTAGTATATGCCCTAAACCCAATAGTTGATGTTGCTAATTCTAAAATTTATGTTTCTTATGAAATAGATGGCATGCCAACTAATACAACGCAAGGGAATTTTAGCGACCATTCCTTAGAAGGATTTGAAAGTTCTTTACTAACCAATGGCAATTTTGCAAGAAACAAAACGCAATTATATCCTATAGGCTGTAATACAAGTATATACACTTTTGAATCACTAAATTATACTCAAAATTATATCTTCGAAGGTGATAATGATAATAATTACTGTCCAAATTTTCTCTTATCGTTTGGTGGAACTTGTCCTAGTGGTACTAGTTTTAAGAATACTGATGTAAGTAGTTTATATGCCAACTCTGATTTGAATCTCATAAATAATCAAGGAAATGTAACATTGGTTGTTACATTAGAATTAGTTTCTTTACCTGATGTTTATGGAAATAGGCACTTAACTACACAAATAATTAAATATGATTGTGATATAGTAGCTTCAAGTACAGATTATGCCTCAACAACAGCAGGTGAAAATGCTTTAATTTCGTACCCTACTAATCTTAATATGAATGCATATGATATATTTGGTATTGGCGCTGATATTAACCCAACGACGTACTCCTATGGAACAATAACAATAAGTTATGACCAACCTAATGAAACAGCTTTAATAGTTAATGTGATTGCTCAAGATGGAATAAAGATTACTGCTCCGGCAGGTCAAGGTGTTGCTCTAACTTCTGTTGGTCCCGGATCGGGAGGAATAAATCTTTATACTCAGGAAGCACCACCTTATTTTAATACCTGTTCTGATGTCAGTTTATCTCCTGTAACGAGTACTAATTTAACCAATTATTGTTCTAATTTAGGTGGTTATGCTGCAAGCGGTGCAGTTCCTGCCTCAGGCTATCAAGCTAATGTAAGAACGGCTGCGCCTACAGCCAATAATACTAAAGGCAGCCCATCTGTTTTAGTTGCGACGCCTACTGCTTTGGTGCAAACTAAGTTGGGTACTAATATTACCTTGGGTATTTTCCCTAACCCAACCAGCGGGGTGGTTTATTTAAACTTAAGTGCACAAAATGCAGGTAGCCTATTTGTAAATATTAGTGATGCAACGGGCAATGCAGTTATGCACACAAGTTATAGTGCTGTGGTGGGAGCTAACAGCTATAAGTTGGATTTAAGTACCTTAAATTCGGGTGTTTACTTCATAAATATTACCGATGAGAACGGGGTTACCATAAAAAATGATAAGCTGGTATTGATGGGGCAGTAAAGTTAACAGGTAGGTAATAAAGTTGATATATAAATATAGAGGAATGAATTGTGTAAATCTTTAGCAGGAAGTGTTCATTTTTGCACCTGCGAAAAAAATGTAAAGCAGCGCATTAAAAATCAACAGTTTAGGGTTTTTACTCTGAAGATTTATTTGTACTGCAGAGTATAATTTCTAAATTTGAATGTTCTTTGGTTAGGTCTTTAAAATATTAATCTATTGATAGGTAACACTTTAAACTGACAATAACTCGAATGTCATTTACATTGGGGTTGGATATTTTGTCGGTGGACTCCACTCTAAAGGGCAATAACTCAGCTGGAGTTTCCAATCTTCATGGAAGATGGTGGATACTTATACAATGAGCACCCATTACATTTGTCAAATACAGTCAAGGATAAACTCCTTGTACCGGGTTTAAAAACAATAGTCATACTGTTATATGAAACAAGACGTGAAAGAAAAATTCAAGCTATTTCTGACAATAGAACAGCTCTTGCCTCCCTACCGAGGGAATACAAGATTATAATGTTTTTATTGGCGTTACACATTGGCCCCTACCAAAAAATTATGAATGAAATGCTTGATTATTTTCATAATAAATTACCTGAGGAAACTCTTTCTGCCCATATAGATGAATTCAGGGGCGGCTTTATAATAAAAGATGAAGGAACACCAAAAAAATTATCGAACGAAGTAGCTGATTTATACCAATCTCTTTATATGACTATTTGCAGCTGTAAATTCGAAGATACGATTTTCAAATTGAAAAGAGAAGATTGTAGAAAGCACCTCGAATTTATTAGACGGTTTACATTTGCTGAATTAATTTAGTTGAAAAAAATGCTATGTTTTTGGACTCAAGACTGAAACATGCCCTCTGACTGAAACATTACTGAAACATTTCTGTCTCCAATTGAGCGCAATTGGCAGTAATTTTCGGTTTAAGAGTGAGGTTTTCGCTGAAAAGGCTCATATTTTGAAGGTATGAGCTTTTTTTGTGATCCCGTTTGGATCCGAACCAAAGATCCAGTACAAATGCTTAGTGTAAATTCTAACGCACTATCACCAACCTTTTATTTACAACGCCCTCACCATTAATGATGCTGATGTTGTAAACACCCTCATTTAAACTACTGACATCTATATTTGTTTTTCCGATTACGGTTTGTGTTAAAACAAGTTTACCATTTACATCATAAACCTGCATAGTTTGTTTTGCTGCGTTGCTTGGCTCTATAACAAAACTACCGTTGTTGGGGTTGGGATAGATATTTAGCACATTATTGCTTATTATTTGTTGTATACCAGTAGTGCTTTGAACAACATTAACTTTTATCATAACGTTACCTGTTGTACGATACATGGAATCATTTTGACAAAAGTTAGCAGAATCTCCGCAAGTATTATAGGCAGTAACACATATATTATATCTTGCGGCAGAATCATAAATATGACCCACATAAAGCCCCATAGTATTAGTGCCATCACCCCAATACCATATAGCGTTTGCTACGTTTGAAGAATAGTTTACATAAATATCCCAAACATGAGGCATTGTGTCAGGGGCTATAGAAAAACTAACCGTAGGAACTACACCAACACCTATTGTAACAGAAACAGAATCTTCATTTGGGTTTATGCAACCATTAACGGAAGAAGAATCCAATAAATAATATGTAGTTGTCCCTATTGGTAAAGTAGTTGGTGGGGTATAAGAGCTTCCAATATTTATTATCGGATTCATTGAAGAGTTGATTGACCAAAGGATAATCCCACTACCTGTTACATTTATTGGCGCATAAGTTGAACCCTGACAATAGGAGATATTTGAATTAGATAATTGTGGTATACTTGGGCTTGGATTAACCGTAATAGTTACTGTATTTATTGTAGAGCAACTTCCTTCTGTACCCTCTACTGAATATATTGTTGTAGCCACTGGATTAGCAAAAACAGTAGATCCTGTATTCGAACTTAAGTTTGATGCGGGCATCCAACTAAATGTAATAGCCCCGCTGACTACTAATGTATCCATTTTACCAGCGCAAATAGTATAAGAAGAAGCATTTAATGTTAACGTTGGAGTTGGATAGACTGTTACAGTTGACGTTGTTATTCCAACACAACCGCTTGTATTAATGCCTGTTACTGTATAAGTTGTGGTTACGGTTGATGATGAGGTAATAGAAGGCCCTGTGTTAGTTGTATTCCATGTATATGTATTTGCTCCTGCTGCGGTTAAGACTGCAGTATCTCCTGCACATATAGTAGCCGAATTTACTGTTACGACTGGTGATGGATTAACCATAACTGTTGAACTTGCCGTTGATGTACAAAAACCTATTGTACCTGAGATAGTATAATTGGTAGTTACTGCTGGTGAAGTAATAACAGAAAAAGTAGTATCACCTGTATTCCAAGTATATGTGTTTGCCCCACTGGCTGTTAAAGTAGTTGTATTGCCTGCGCATATAGTTGCTGAATTTACCACTAAAGCTGGCGATGGATTAACAGTTACTGTTATTGTACGTGCACTGGAATACCCACAGGCGTTTGAACCTGTTATAGTATAAATTGTGGTGGTGCTTGGGCTTGCTATCGGGTTTGTAATACTTGAATCTGATAGTGTTGTAGCAGGCGACCAAGTATATGATGTCGCACCATTTGCAAAAAGCGTTTGTGAAGTTCCACTACATATAGTATCAGCACTGCTTGGTAAACTTAAAGTTGGCACAGTAGTAAACACGGTAACTGTTGAAGTGGTAATACCTATATTTTCACTACTTACATTAAATGCTATGAAAGTTGTAGTATCGGTGGTTACAGAATATTGAGTAGTTGCTGTAGGAGTAACAATAATTGATGCTGTTGTTTCTCCTGTACTCCAAGTATAACTTGTTGCACCGCTTGCCGTTAAAGTTGTTGTAGCGCCTATACATATATTGGGTGAATTTACCGTTAAAATTAACGGTTTACTTACCATTCGAACGCGGTAATTGCCACCATCAGCAATGTAAAGATTGCCAGTAGCATCGAAAGTTACTCCAGTTGGAAAATAAATATCTGTTGCTGTGGCTTGCACACCATCGCCACTATAACCACCTGTTCCATTACCTGCAATAGTTGATATAATCCCTGAAGTATTTATCATACGTATTCGGTTATTGCCATTATCAGCAATATAAAGATTGCCAATGGCATCTATAACTATTCCCTCTGGATGATATAATCTTGCTGCAGTTGCTTGCCCGCCATCTCCGCTATAAAACTGCCCACCATCTCCAGCTATGGTATTTATGATACCTGAAGTAGTAACCATACGTACACGATTATTACTTACATCCGAAAAATAAAGATTGCCCAAAGGGTCAAAAACTAATCCAACAGGGCAATTCATCTCTGCAGCGGTCGCTTGTCCACCATCTCCGGCAAAGCCCCCTGTACCATTACCGGCTATAGTACTAATTATGCCTGCTGTTGTTACCTTACGTATGCAATAATGATCTGCAAAAATTAAATTACCTGTTTTGTCAAATATAATCCCTTCGGGCTTCCATAAATTTGCTGCTGTAGCTTGCCCCCCATCTCCTGCATAACCTGCTGTCCCGTTTCCGGCAAAAGTGCTTATAATGCCTGTAGTATTTATTTTTCGAATGCGATTATTTCCATAATCAGTAACATAAATGTTGCCTAAAGTATCTAAAGCTATTCCTTCCGGAAAATTCAATTCTGCTGCAGTAGCCTGCCCACCATCTCCACTAAAACCATTAGTTCCATTACCGGCTATAGTACTTACAATGCCTGCTGTATTTACCTTACGTAGTCGGTTATTATAAACATCCGAAAAGTAAAGATTACCTATATGATCTAAAGCTAATATATTTGGAGAATAAAACTCTGCCGCAGTAGCCTGTCCACCGTCTCCACTAAAACCATTAGTTCCATTACCAGCAATTGTAGTAATAATTTGGGCTTTGATATTTAAACCAAAAACGGCAATAATAAATGCAAGTATTATTTTCTTCATTACTGTAAAGATATAAATTTCTCTTTCTCTCTGTCTCCCTTGTCTAATAAATATAACAAAGGTATTATTTTTTACTTCGACCTTTTAAGACAGTAGTTGCCATCCAAGTGTCATCCCAGCCAAGGGTGTTTAGGATAACGACGTTGTAGTGCTTACCGAAAGATTGAGTATCAGTTTTGGGCAAATTTGCCCAAAGTACCCGCACTTTTATTGCACACCTTGAAAGCTTCCTGATAGAAATATTGCACACCAATATTGCACACCTGGCTTGTTTTCCAGCGCAATAAAAAAGCCCCTCGTGTCTGAGAGGCTTAATTTTGCTGGTAGCGAGAGGGAGAATTGAACTCCCGACCTCAGGGTTATGAATCCTGCGCTCTCACCAACTGAGCTACCTCGCCATTTCGGGCGGCAAATATACAGTTTTTTGTATATCTTAAAAATACCCATTTCTATTTTAAAAACATGCGTACTTTAGTGCGTAAATATGTTCGATTATTTAGAGAAAATAGACCAGCAACTGTTACTGCTGGGCAATAGTTTTCATACCGCTTTTTTAGATAAGATAATACCCCACCTTACCATGCCCTGGGTATGGATACCCCTTTTTGCCTGGTGGATTTTTGAGATTTATAAAATATACAAACTTAAAATAGCTTTGGTGCTGGTTTTTGTAACGGTATTATTATTTGCTGCCGATAGTGGTTCTGTACTTATAAAAGATTCGGTAAAGCGCTACCGCCCCACCCATAATTTAGAACTAATGGATAAGGTGCATGTGGTGGATGAATACCGCGGGGGACAGTATGGTTATGTTTCGTCGCACGCCGCCAACTCCTTTGCCGTGGCCTTTTTTCTGTTCTTTTTGCTCGAGGCTTCCTCTACCAAATGGCTCAGACTGAGTTTCTTTTTGTGGGCGCTTATTATGTGCTACACCCGTATTTACCTGGGGGTGCATTACCCGTTCGATTTGTTTAGCGGGGCGCTGCTGGGCACCATCATTGCATTTGTGCTGCATAAAGTTTTTAAAAGAGTACACCGAGTATGAATACTAAGTTAAAATTTAAAAGTAATAAGTTAAAAGCACTTCTTCTTTTAACTTTTAACTTATTACTTCTTAATTCCTTTTGTGTTGCCCAACTGCCCGAAACCGAATTGTTTTTGGCTGAGGTGGAAATAAAAGGCAGCCTGCTAAAGGTAGAAGCTGCTAAAAAGATAAGCAGCCACAAGGGCTACAACAACCAGCCTTGTTTTGTAAACAACGATAAAGAGATATACTTCACCTCGGATATAGAGGGCGACAGCAAAACGCATATATGCTCGTATAACCTGAGTAAAAAAGAAATCAAGCGACTTAGCATAACCAACACCAGTGAGTATTCGGCCAATAGGGTTCCGGGCAAGAACGAGTTTTCGGTAGTTATGGTAGAAGAAGATTCTACCCAGCGCATCTGGCTTTTTGATGTAGTGAAAGGCAGTAATAAGTCTTGTCTTAGTCAGCAGACCGATTCGGTGGGTTACTACACCTGGCTGGGCAAGGATAGTATTTTGTATTATAAATTAACCAAACCCCACTCGCTGCATGCCCTAAACGTAAAAACCAATCAGGATGTTTGGCTGTGCGATAACCCTACCAGGTCTTTCAGGAAAATAAGTGCCACTGCCTTCTTTTATGTAATACATGAAGAAAAGCAAAACGAGGTTTATGTGTATGATACCCGTATAAGAAAGGCAACTTTATTTGCGGTAGATAACGTAAGTACTAACCAGGATTATATTTGGCACACCACATTGGGTTTATTAAAGTCTGAAGGCACCAAACTATTTCGCTACAGCACAGATACCAAGATGTGGGTAGAGCTGGCAGACTTTACTGCTTTTGGCATAAAGAAATTAACCCGCTTTGCTATTAGTACAAATGGAAAGTATGTGGCATTGGTTTCAACGAATTAATATGGGAGATTACACCATTTCAACCGATAAAGATAAATTGCAGGTAGGGGTAATACATCGTTATCTTTCTGTTGAAAGTTATTGGGCTAAAAACATTCCTTTGGCCGTTGTGCAAAAAAGCATAGATAATTCTTTTTGTTTTGGCATGTATTTTAAAGAAGCACAAATAGGTTTTGCCCGTGTGGTTACCGACCATGCCACCTTCGCTTATCTGGCAGATGTGTTTATTTTAGAAGCACACAGAGGCAAAGGCTTATCCAAACAACTGATGGAGTTTATTTTTTCTCATCCCGATTTGCAGGGCTTACGCCGTTTTTGTTTGGGCACCCGAGATGCACATGGTTTATATACGCAGTTTGGTTTTAAGCTGATACAAAAACCCGAGTTTTGGATGGAGATAAAACACGATAATTTTTACAACCCGCAAAACGCATGATACTAACGGGCGTTTATCTGCTTTTATTCTGCACACTTATTTTTGTACTGCCTTTTTTTAAAAACACGGGCATTAACTCAAGATATTTCGTAGTTGCTTTTCTTTTAAAAATTGCAGCAGGTTTTGCACTTACCTGGATATACACCCATTATTATCCCGACAGACAAACAGCAGATATTTTTAAATATTATGATGATGCAGAGATTATGTTCTCTAGTGTTGAAAACCATCATTATATGGATTACCTGAAAATGCTAAGCGGTATTGGCAACGACAATACCTACTTTGATGAAAACTATTATAATAAAATGAATCACTGGTACCGTCATTATGATTTCGGTACTTATAATGATAACCATACCATCATTCGTTTCAATGCTTTAGTAATGTTGTTTTCATTTGGGGTTTTTCATGTGCATACCATTTTCATCTGCTTTATTTGTTTGCTGGGCTTAACAGCTCTTTACAAAACCTTCTCCGCTTATTTCCCGAATAAAGAAAAACTATTATTTGCTATTATGTTTTTAGTCCCCTCTGTTTTATTCTGGAGTTCGGGTGTTTTAAAAGAAGGTCTGTTACTCTGTGCTTTAGGCTTTTTGTTTTATGGTTTCTTCAATATATTTATCCGCAAAAAACATATTCTGCTGAATGTTGTTTGTCTGGTTGCATCTACATTTTTTATTCTTATTAATAAGAATTATTTACTGCTTGCAGTTGTTCCTGCATTGATTTGTTTTTATTGCGTACATAAATTTAACATCAAACGTCCTGTCTTATTTTATACAGGTATTTATGTAGTAGCCTTTTTTGCCGGACTGTTTTTTTCCAATTTATTTTTAGAAGATAATCTATTAGAAACCTTTTCACTTAAACAACGTGATTTTATTAATGTTTCTAAAGGAGGGGTTTTTATTCAGAATGATAAATTCTTTGTACGGATTGACCCCGATAAAAAAGTGTATTTAGATACCCTCTCTAAAAACAACTTCAAAATAAAACCCGGTAGCAGTTATATGTATTGGACAAATGAAGATTTGAATGATACCCTTTACACTAAAAACAGTACCGATACCGCAAGTTATCACTTGGTGTGGGATTTACCCATTGCAGGCAGCACCATACACATTTCAAGATTAGACCCTACAGTTTTCTCACTCATAAAAACAGCACCCTTTGCACTATATAATAGCTTATGCAAACCAAGTCTGCTTTCTTCCAAATCTTTTTTAGAGAAATTCTCTGCCATAGAAAATGCCTGTGTAATACTATTCCTCATTATTTGTGTATGGTTTAAAAAGCCAGACTATAACCGAAACCTCTTTGCGTTATGCTTATTTATTTGTCTGGTAATCTTATTGCTCATTGGTTACACCACTCCGGTAGCAGGTGCCATCGTACGGTATAAAGTGCCCATCATGCCATTTTTATTAATGTGCGGGCTTTTACTTTTAGATACAGAGAAGCTGCACCTCGCTATACGCAAGCCTTCTGGCATTAAATAGCGGAAAAACAATACTAAATTTGCTCCGAAACCGGGGAAATTCGTTCCGTAATTGGGGGATTTCGAATCGAAATCAGGGAGTTTCGATTCGTACTTAGGGAATTCCGATTGGAAATTTTGGAATTCTGCTCCGCAATTGGGGGATTTCGCTCCGTAATCAGGGAGTTTCGATTCGTAATTGGGGGATTTCGTTCCGAAATTGGGGAATTCCGCATCGAAATTAGGGAGTTTTGCTCCGTAACTTAGGCAGTTTGCGCAATGGTGGAGTGCAAAAACGGACTAAAATTGCTCATCTCGCCCGATTCGCCAATGTAACAAGCCGTGTACCACACATCAGACTTTGCTTGTGCTGCCAAAAAGTTGCTAACGTTGCGAAATTTGGTGCAAAACTTCAGGTGCGAAAACTGCGTCCATGCAGTTGGGGCAGACGTACCAACATAAACCAGCAACCAAATAAACACCACGCCATCGGGCAAGCCTTTGCTATCGGGTGTTTCGGGGTTGTGCGCATCCACCACATGCTCTAAATGTTTAACCGTATGCATACTTAGCACAGGTGCTGCATCGGCAATTCTAAAACTTATAATACTGTTGGTGCGCGGGTTTGGGTCGGGTATAAAAAAGGCTGTTTTATCGGTTGGTGTTAGCGTGCCGGGCGTTGCCTTTTCGGTAGTTTTTAATATCGTGCGCTGCGAGCGTATAATAGCCAGCATTTTTTTCTTTATCGTTCTTTTTTGGGTAACCAATGTACCCGTGCGCGTAGCTTTGTTTTTTTCTAAAGGATAAACATACAACCATGTGTTGCTTGTTGTAGTTGTACCAAACAGCGCCACCAAAGGGTTATATACCGTAGCAGGAATACCCAACCTCGTCCATGTAACGGTAGTGCTACCACTATCAGGGTCGGCAATGGCAAGATGCGCCATCAGGGCTTTTACACCTGCATCAAACAATTCATCTTTAGTAGGAAACGTTTCGGGTTTTGTTTTTGCTTTGCTCATTTGTTTTTTGTTTTAGTTTATTAAGATGCAAACATAGAACATCTAAAAAAGCAAGTCAATCACTCGTACGAGTGATTTTTTAGCACTTGTTTTTTTGCCGTAAAAGTTTTAAATTTACTTGTGGCTAAGAAAAAGACTATAAAAAAACAAAAGAAAAAACTTAGCCTGCGAGAACTGGAGATACTAAAATTATATGTACTACTTCAAGCAAAGCAAATTGCCATCAGACTTTGTATTGATTACCAAACCGTGAAAACCCATATACGCAACTGCGTAATAAAACTACACGCCGAACAACCCCGCCATGCTATTTATATTGCTAAAGAAAGAGGGTTGATTTAAAAATCAAATAAGTCTTTAATATTGTAATGTGGACAAGCTTACCAAAGAACAGCGCAAAAAGAACATGCAAGCAGTTAAAGCAACAGGCTCTAAAATTGAAACTTGTTGAAAGATGAGTAGAAAGTTTTACGATTATAGGATAAAAAACTGAATGAAAGTTGCATCTTTATATGAAAATCCCCATAGGGGATTAATCATAATAGTAAATCAAATAACCTAAACCTAAGCTCCATAGGAGCGATATTAAATGGCTAATACATTTTCTCAAATATACATTCACCTTGTATTTTCTGTTAAAGGAAGAGAAAACGTAATTAATACTAAATGGAAAGACGAGCTTTATAAATACATCTGTGGTATTGTAAATAATAATCAGCAAAAAGTATATGCTATAAATGGAATGCCCGACCACGTACATATTTTAGTAAGTATTAAACCAAGTTGTTTGCTCTCTGATTTAGTGCGTGATATTAAAGCAAGTTCATCAAAGTGGATAAACACAAAGGGTTTTGTTATGGGTAAATTTCAATGGCAAGAAGGCTTTGGTGCGTTTTCAGTTTCACAATCTCAATTAGATAAGGTAATTGCTTATATAGATAATCAAGAATTACATCACAAAAAACAATCATTTAAAGAAGAGTATCTTGATTTCTTGAAATCATATAAAATTGAATTTGATGAAAAATATGTTTTTGATTGGATTGAATGAAATATCACCCCTACGGGGTTTGAACTATAATTAATATATTTACTATTACTATAAAACTCCTACGGAGTTAAACAAAATATGGCAAGAGAAAATTGGACAAGAGAACAAACTATTATTGCATTAAATCTATATTGTAAAATACCTTTCAATAGAGTAAGCTCTAATCATCCTGATATAATTCGTATTGCAAAAATTATAGGAAGAACACCTAATTCAGTTAAAATGAAGATAGGTAACTTTGGCAGTTTTGACCCAGAGTTAAAAAAGAGAGGAATTGTAGGCTTGGGAAATACAAGCAAATTAGATGAATTAGTTTGGAATGAATTTAATAATGACTGGGATAATCTTGCTTATGAAAGTGAATTATTAATTTCGAAGTTTACTAATCAACCCATTGAAAAAGTATCTGAAATTAATATTGCTGATATTCCATTAGGCAAAGAAAGAGAAGCAATAATTAAGCAAAGAGTTAACCAAAGCTTTTTTCGCTCAACAATTCTTTCATCGTACAATTTGAAATGCTGTGTTACTGGGCTTTCTATTTCTGATTTTTTAGTTGCTAGTCACATTGTTCCTTGGGCTAAGGATGAAAAAAATAGATTAAATCCGCATAATGGATTGTGTTTAAACTCCATTCATGATAAGGCTTTTGATAGAGGGTTTATAACAGTTACTACTAATTACAAAATCAAACTTTCCAAGTTCTTTAATGAATTTAAAAAAGATAATGCTGTTAGCGAACTGTTTTTGAAATATGAGAATCAATCAATTATTTTACCTGATAAATTCCTTCCTTCAAAAGAGTTTTTAGAGTATCACCATCAAAATATATTTAAGAAATGAATAACTATCAAACCATTGATGTATCTTATATACGTCCTTCAAGAACAATAGAAACTGTTTTAGTAAAGAATATAACAAAAGAGAGAGTCTTGTATGTATACAACTTTGAAGGCTGGCATTTTCGAGTATTCAATAATATCATTGATATAATTAATTTCTTTGATAATAAGTTTGAACCTAAAATTAGTTTCGAAGGTGATAATGAATTGGATAATTATCTAGAAAATCTAAATCTAGACAGTACTATTTTCAACTAATTATATTACTAACACAAAGCAAAAATAAAAAGCGCTTTCTAACAGATGTTGCTTTAGGCTTAAAAACTGGTAAACCTTGGAAAGGCAAGTATGAAGCAACAGGTGGCTATTTAATAGTTAAAGAAGATGGTAACGTTATTTGTTATCATATTTACGACAAAAACCAATTTGAAGATTATCTATTTAATAATACGAGACTTGAAACTCCGAGCACTACAAGGCATCAGTTTGGAAATGTTTATGAAGAGGGTGGACAATTTTATATGAAATTGAATTTACAAGTTAGGTTCTTATAAACCTGTTCGTTATGATTTGTTGCGCGTTATGGGATTGCAGTGGAAAACCCACAGCCGTAATCGGCGAGGATTTGGAACGTAAAGCCCGACGGCGTAACCGCCGGAACGCCCAAAAGAGCAATTTAATATTTAGTATATTTGTGTACTAAAAAAACAAATACAATGAAAGGCATATCATACATAACCAACGAAAAAAACGAAAGGAGTTCGGTTGTAATAGATTTAAAACTATTTAAACAACACAGCGAGCAAATAGAAGATATGTTAGATGTTATTATTGCAGAGGCAAGAAAGAAAGAAGAAAGTATCCCTTTTGAAAAAGTTGTGAAAGCATTAAAGAAAAAAGGAAAGCTTTAATGAAATACCAAGTAACCATTAAAAAATCGGCTGCAAAAGAATTAGAGAGTTTACCCAAAAAAGTTTTAGTATCAGTTACCCAATCAATTGCCGGTCTTTCTGATAATCCACGTCCACAAGGTTGTAAAAAATTAAAAGGTCAAACGGATAGTCTGTGGAGAATACGTATAGGAGATTATCGCGTGGTATACCAAATTGAAGATGTAATAAAAATAGTGGATGTAAAAAGGGTAGGCCATAGAAAAGATATTTATGATTAGTCTTTTTTATTAATGCATTGTTTCGCGTTATGGGATTGAAGTGGAAAACCCACAGCCGTAATCGGTGATGATTTGGAACGTAAAGCCCGCCGCTTGTAATCAACGGAACGCCCTAAGGAAAACCTCGATAAATATCTTTTCGGTGTTCTACAACAACAAAGTAAACAACTTCTTTTTCAACTTTAATTCCTATTCTATAATCACCTACTCTAATTCGATAATAAATAATTCAAGTTGCTAGTTAAAGTTTTAAAAAAAAGGGTTAGTCAAAGGTTAAGTAAATTTGTTTTGCGAACCAATAAACTAAAACCCATGCTAACCCGAGATAAAA
>CAJCJB010000268.1 GCA_903970545.1 Candidatus Saccharimonadota bacterium
AAATAAAAAGTTATATATATTTAAACCAAATAATTAAAATCAACTAATCATGGCAAAGAAAAAAGCAGCAAAGAAATCAGCTAAAAAGGCAGTTAAGAAAGCGGCAAAAAAAGCTGTAAGGAAAGCAACCAAGAAAGTTGCAAAGAAAAAAACAGCAGCTAAAAAACCTGTAGCGGTAGCCGATAAAAAAACTACAACCATCAATCCGTATTTAACCTTTAACGGTAATTGCGAAGAAGCATTTCATTTGTATCAATCCGTTTTCGGCGGGAAATTTGACCGCAAAGTACATTTTAAAGACATGCCCCCTGCAGATGGGCAGCCTCCTATGCCTGAAGAGGTAGGTAAAAGAATTATGCACGTATCACTACCTATTACCAAAGACATCTTTTTAATGGGCAGCGATTCTAACCCAATGTTTGGTGAAGTAACTTTTGGGCAGCACCTCTCTCTATCAGTAACAGCTGAGAGCAACGCAAAAGCCGATAAGGTTTTTCATTCGCTTGCCGAAGGCGGAAAAATTACTATGCCCTTAGCCAAGCAATTTTGGGGCGCTTACTTTGGTATGTTGATAGATAAGTTTGGCATTACATGGTTGGTGAGCTGCGACCCTAATCAAAAATAAATTGTACTAAAAGACTTATTTAGATTTTATTTTTTAGGAGTAGATTTACACTGAAGGGTAGAATCTTTGTTTTTTCTTTCTCCTAATGCAGGCAAATAATTATTTTATGAGGTTAGAATCTGTATTTCACCCCAATACTTGAATAACAGATAGTATAAACAAAAGGGCTACCGGTCTTTTAAGCTAAACGCAAGTTTGCTTATAGTATTGTTAATGACTTTTACTTACTGTTTAAGTTTTCCAGCACTTTAGCATAAACCTCTTTAAGCTTTGTCGGGTTATGAGAGTAATAAGTAAAACTGCTATCAAACCGCTGCGGACTGATATGATATTTTTCCAATACATTGATTTTTTTCAATGTGTCGTTTGGTACACCGTTATTTAAAGCAGCTTCTAAAAGAGATAAATCGGTAATAATAAGCTGCATGGTATCATTGCCAATTGTGCCTGCTGGTGGCGGAATTACTTTACTGAATGAACAAGAAAGAATAATAAGCGAAGAAAAACTAAAAATTAAGAATTGAAGAAACAGTTTAGAACGTTTAGTTCCCATTAAATACGGGTTTGCGCTTTTCTAAAAATGCTTTAACGCCTTCTTTAAAATCGTGGGTGCCAAACATTTTCCCGAACTCCTCAATCTCAACATCATAACCATTATACTTATTGTTATACCCTGCATTAATAACCTTAATAGCTGTTTTAACGGAGATAGGAGAACGACTGGCAATTTTAGCGGCAATTTCTTTACACTTGTTAAGTAACTCTTCTTGTGTAACTACATAATTTACCAACCCCCACTTGTAAGCATCCTGTGCATTAATCATGTCGGCGGTAGTAATCATTTCAAACGCTTTGCCTTTGCCAACCAATTGTGCCAAACGCTGTGTGCCGCCATATCCCGGTATAACCCCTAAAGATGTTTCGGGTAAACCCATTTTAGCATTATCGCTGGCAACACGTATATGACTTGCCATAGCAAGCTCCAATCCTCCGCCCAATGCAAAACCGTTAACGGCAGCAATTACAGGTTTGGAGTAGTTCTCAATAAAATTAAATAATTTAAAATGTCCGGTGGCACTTAACAACTTACCCTGCTCAACACCATAGTTAGCAAACTCGGCAATATCAGCACCTGCCACAAAAGACTTAGCACCCGAGCCTGTAATGATAATAGCACGAATTTCTTTATCATTTTCTGCATCTATTAATGCTTCATGAAGCTCTTCAATGGTTTTAGCATTCAGTGCATTCAGTTTTTCAGGACGATTAATAGTTATAGTTAATACCTGATTTTCTATTTCGGTTAAAACGTTTTCAAGAGTCATAGTTAGCATGAGATTATTTTTTATGGGAACGAATATATAGGCTAAATAGTATTTACAGCTATTTATTTATGCAAAGGTTTTTAACAAAGTTCTATTTTGTTTAGTCGGTCTAAGTGTCTGCCACCCTCAAATGCATGATTTAGAAAGGCATCGGCACATTCAATGGCAACTTCATAAGATATAAAACGAGCTGGCAAAGCCATTATGTTTGCATTATTATGTTGGCGTGCAAGACTTGCTATTTCTGGTAACCAGCATAATGCCGAACGAATACCCGGATGTTTATTTGCAGTAATATTAATACCGTTACCACTTCCACACATTATAATACCTAAAGCATCTTTATCCGCTAAAACATGTTCGGCAACTAAGTGCCCGTAATCCGGGTAATCGGCACGCTCTGCAGAATAGCAACCGCAATCAGTTACATCATGATTCTTTTCCAAGAGATATATTTTTAGTTTCTCCTTCAGTTCAAAACCTGCGTGGTCGCTGCCAATGTATAGTTTCATCTTAATTTATATTGAAATGGTAAAATTATCTGAATCTAAACCAACAGGAAACTTCTTTCTAAAAGAAGAGAGTAGCTCATAATCTAAATCAACTGTCTCCACACTTTCTTCATTGGCTTTTGTTTTACTTATTACCTCTCCTATTGGGTTAATTACCATACTATCTCCTGTATGTGCAAACCCATTTCCATCCACCCCAATGCGGTTAACACCCACCACATAACATTGATTTTCTATAGCACGGGCTATTAAAAGATGTTTCCATGGATAGCTGCGCACTTCAGGCCAATTGGCTGTATATACAAGCACATCATAATCTGCAATTATTTCGTTGTTCTTTTTTTGCCATCTGTTTCTGCTCCACACAGGGAAACGTAAATCATAACATATAAGTGGCAATATCTTCCAACCTTTTAAGGTTGGAATAATCTTTTCTGTTCCTATAGTATAGTGTTGGTCTTCGGTACCCATTCTAAACAAATGACGTTTGTTGTAAGCCAGAACTCTTTTATCTCCATCAACCCAATATAAACGGTTATGGTATTTATTATTTTCTTCCACACAAATACTTCCGGCAATGCAGCAATTCTTTTCGACTGCTTTCTGCTTCATCCATTGCAAACCTTTTCCTCCATGCTGTTCCGCGTTCTTCTCTGGTTGCATAGTAAAGCCGGTAGTAAACATTTCAGGAAGAACAATTAAATCCGTTTCATTACAGGAAGAAACCAGTTTATCGAAATGAGAAATATTAGCATCAGGGTTTTCCCAAACTAAAGAGCTTTGAATAAGTGTAACAGAAAGGTTTTCCATACTAAATGATTTGCAAAGATAGATAGACTTAACATAAACTTAACAAAAAGATAAGATATGTTTATTAATTTTGAAGATGTTATTAGTTTAATAGTTAAAGAGGGATTAGTATGGAGTTTTCAGCAGGAACTATAAAAAAGATAAACGAGCATATAATTGAAATATCCTTTATTAGGGATGGCGAGATTGATGAAAAAATGGCGCTAGATATTTTAAGCAAAATAGTTACCCTTTCGGAAGGTGGCTCACATGCCTTGCTATATGATTTTAATAAAAGGAATGTAGTGCTATCCGACATAGCCAAAAAGCTTTCAGGCGTACGTAACTATAATAATGTAAACCTTATTTCGCGTGCTATGGTAACGCAAAGCATGGTTAGTAATATTGAATCATCTCATTATATACAGAATACTAAACCGGAAGCAGAAACAAAAGTATTTAAAGATAGAGAAGAAGCCCTGACATGGCTATATGCAAAAGTAGAGGCTTATTTAAAGCCAAGTAAAAGCTAACCTCACCCTCTTCTTTCTATAAATTATTTAACATAGATTTAAAGTAGAAATCTACAATAATCATGTTATTGTGTTTAGTTTTGGTACTTAGTAATCACCTTAAACAAACCAAATATGAAGCCTGTTTATATTGTATCTATGTCGCGAACGCCCATTGGGAGCTTTAACGGAGTATTAGCTGAATTTACCGCACCTCAGTTAGGTTCATTTGCTATTAAGAGTGCGATAGAAAAAATTAAACTCTCGCCCGATAAGGTGGAAGAAGTTATTATGGGAAATGTGCTTGGTGCTAATCTTGGTCAGAACCCCGCCAGGCAATCGGCTTTATTTGCAGACTTACCCGAAAGCGTTATTTGTTCATCGGTAAATAAAGTATGTGCATCTTCTGCCAAGTCTATTATGTTTGGAGCCACCAATATTATGGCGGGTTTAAGTGATGTGGTTATTGCCGGTGGTTTCGAGAGTATGAGCAAAACACCTTATTATTTGGAAAGAACCTTGAACCCAACTAAAATTAGTGATTACACATTATTAGATGGCATAAAAAAAGATGGGCTATGGGATGTGTATAATGACTATCATATGGCTAATGCAGCCGAAGACGTAGCTGCTGAAATGAAAATAACCCGCCAGATGCAGGATGAATTCGCTATCGAATCTTATAAAAGGGCACACACAGCCAATGAAAACAACTGGTATAAAGATGAGATTGATGCCGTAAAGATTATCGATAAAAAAACTAAAGCGGAAACTTTAATCACACAGGATGAAGAATACAAACATGTATTTTATGATAAAATTCCGCAATTGAAACCTGCCTTTTCTCCAACCGGAACTATTACCGCTGCCAATGCTTCTAAAATAAACGATGCAGGCATAGCGTTGGTATTAATGAGTGAAGCCAAAGTAAACGAGTTGGGCATAAAGCCGCTGGCAAAAATTGTTGCTTTTGCTGATGCTGAACAGAAGCCTTCTAAATTCCCAACTACACCATCTAAAGCTATGGTAAAAGCATTGGCTTTAAGTGGTAAAAAGTTAAACGAGATGGATGCTTTCGAAATACACGAAGCTTTTTCTTGCGTGGCTTTGGCAAACATGCAAGAACTAGGTATAACCCATGCGGTTACCAATTTGAATGGCGGGGCGGTTGCTTTAGGTCATCCATTGGGTGCTTCAGGAGCAAGAGTAGTAACTTCTTTAATCAGTGTTTTAAAAAGATTAGGTGGTAAATACGGTGCAGCAGGTGTTTGTAACGGCGGCGGCGGCGCAAGTGCTTTGGTTATAGAAGTGATTTAGTTTTAAAAAGAATGACCAAACTGGAAGAAGAACTGCGCATCTTCTTTCGAAACAGCATAATCAAAACGAAGAACCGTGTTTACATTCCAGGCTATGCGCAAGCCAAGTCCTTCATCATAACGGTAGTTAGCACTATAACCAAATAGGTTGGAAGGATTATTACCCACTCCGCCAATATCAAAAAACGGAACTGCACTAAAAGCAAGATGCTGTTTTAAAATTACAAACTGTGCAAAGCGTGTACGTAATTCTATGTTTACAAAATCTAAATAATTAGCCACGAAGCGGGATTCTTTATAGCCGCGCAAGGTAAATCGTCCACCCACTACATCATATACACCACCTTCAGAACTCCATTCTTGCTGGTATTCATAAAAAGGAGCGTTACCGTTTAGTCCTGCTATACCCCCACGCACGGCAAGTATCATCTTTTTAAATACGGAAGGAAACAAGCGCTGGTAAATTTTAATCTGCACAAAAGTTTTATTAAGCGTGTACTGAGAACCCCACGCTTTAAGAGATACTTCATCAGTTACCTCTGCAAAAATACCTTTGCCGGGGTCGCTCTCTAAATCGCGGGTATCATACACCAAGCCTGCCTGCAGCATAAGCACCTCTGTTCGCCCTACTCCCAGTATAGCACCGCTTGTGTAATCATTTTGTAAAAGAGATACACCTGCATACGGATAAGAACCTAAATTAGCGTATCTGATACCAAACACAGAGCGCATCTTACTCTTTAAAAAAGAACGCTCGGCACTAAGATTCAGCTCAATATTATTTATCTGATTGTAGCGGTTATAGTTTTTTGCATCACCGGTAAGAGATGATTTATAGTTACTGTAATTACTATAACTGACTCCCGTTTGAGGGTTTACCAATGTACCCAGACTCTTTTCGGAAACACCAAAATAAAGCATGTTGGGGTCGTTTTCATAAACACCTTCCATTCTTGCG
Source organism: Candidatus Saccharimonadota bacterium (assembly GCA_903970545.1). Classification (GTDB taxonomy): domain Bacteria; phylum Bacteroidota; class Bacteroidia; order B-17B0; family Aurantibacillaceae; genus PALSA-968. Next base: position 6,038 of record CAJCJB010000268.1, read on the forward strand.
CGCCACTTACTTTTAAAGATGTAAGGCAAATCAACACCAAGCGTAATTTCGTTTTGATGTTTTGTAGTATTAACAGCAGAAAGCGAAACCTTTGCTATGTATGGCGTATAATTAAAAAACGGATTAGTTTTCTTACCATCAAAATACAACATACCTTCTACTCCATAACCAAAACCATTAACGGGGTCTGAGCTAAACTGCGGGATGGCGGTAACATAAGCACCTTCTTTTTTGTGCGCTATATCTTCATCAGATAGTTTTTTTTCGTTGGCAATGGCAAAAGGCAGTTTTAGTGTGTCTTGTTGCGCAAAAGCCTCAGTGCCTTTCCAAAATAGAAGAAAGAACAGGACTATACTAATGATGTTTTGTTTATTTAGTATCCCAAAATACTGCACGTATTTCTACCTTTTACTCCTGTTTCTATTACTCTTTTCTAATTTCCTTCTCAGGCTTTCTTGCCGGCGGGCGCCGCCCAGGTTTACCTTTTTGTTCTTCTCTTTCTTCTCGGCAAAAGCAGTACCTTTTGTTGGTGCTTGCTTTTTATCTCTTCTATTCTTGTTCAGGTTCTTATCTTTTTTAATGGGCATCTCTTCAGGAGTCAGCTCCTCCGAAATCTCCACCTCAGCAGGTATTTTAAGAATAGGTATTTCCATATTCATCAGCTTCTCAATGGCCAACTGATGTATCTGGTCGGCTTTGGTAATAAAGCTAATGGCATGCCCTGTTTTATCGGCTCTGCCCGTTCTGCCAATGCGATGGATATAAACACCCGGCTCGTTGGGCAAATCAAAGTTTATAACGTGGGTAACATCGGCAATGTCAACTCCCCGTGCAATTACATCGGTGGCGATCAGTACACGGTGCTTGCCTTCCTGCAATTTCTTTACTGCATCAAAACGAAACGATTGCGATTTGTTGGAATGTATGATACCAACTGTAGTTCCAAACTCGGGTTTCAGGGCTTTAAATAAATTGTCGGCTACTTTTTTATTCTTTACAAACAAGAGTGCTTTGCTTATTGTTGTATCAGTAGAAAGCAACGACATCAACAAATTAACCTTCGTATAAAAGTTAGGAATCTTATAAGCCTGCTGTATAATTTTTTCAAGCGGTGTTCCTCTCGATACCATTTCAATATACTCGGGTGTTTGGAAATAAGAGGCAATCATTTTTTCCACCTCTTCGGTAAGCGTGGCA
>CAJCJB010000269.1 GCA_903970545.1 Candidatus Saccharimonadota bacterium
TAAAGATGAAAAGGTAGTTTATTTTTCAAGTGAAAGAAGGGGGGGGTATGGGGGGCTTGATTTATATAAAGCAGAATTGCAGCCTAATGGTACGTGGGGTAAGGTTGTTAATTTAGGAGATGTTATTAATACCAAAGAAGATGAAGAAAGCCCGTTGATTAGTGAAGATGGAAAAAACTTGTATTTCTCATCTAAAGGACATACCGGTTTTGGAAAGTATGATATCTTTAAAAGTACTTACGATGGAACTAATTGGAGTATTCCCGAAAACATGGGGGTACCTTTTAACAGTGCCGGAGATGATATTTATATGACTATTAATGCTAATGAAACACATGGTTATTTTTCCTCATCAAGAGCGGGTGGATACGGAGATATGGATATTTATGAAATAACTTACTTGCGGGCACCGTTTGAAACTTATTCGTCTGATGTACACGACGTAATAGCATTTACAACACCTGATACTATTTATATAAATCAACCGCTAAATTTTTCAGTTCAATCTTCTAAAACTCCGGTAGCAAAATTAACAGCGTATAATTGGGGTGTAAATGATTCTGTTTTACAAGGGCATACAAATGGTGCAAATTATACCTTTTCAAAAGAAGGAAATTACAAGATAAGGGTAGAGGCTCAGGCAGCAGATAATAATTTCTTCAGTTACGAAAAAAATGTAGTTGTTATGATTAAACCAACACATTTAGCTACCAATACATTTGGTTTAGAGCCTGTTTATTTTGGATTTAATAAATCTACTATAAATGAAATTGCCATACAGGCTGTTGAACGAAATATAAAAACACTTAACGAACATCCCGATGCCATTATAGAAATAGCTGCTTATAGTGATGCCAGAGGTTCTGCTGCTTATAATCAGGCTTTATCAGAAAGACGTGCGAAAACCGTTATTAAGTATTTAAAGCAAAAAGGCTTTGATACCAAACGGGTAAAACAAGTAGATTGGTTTGGTGAGAAAGACCCCGTAAATAAATGTACCGATGCAGTGCCTTGCACAGAAGATGAATATAAACTAAACCGCAGAGCCGAGTTTAGATTGGTTAAATAATCAAACACATACAAACTGTTCATTATCTGTTGTATCCACAAAGGTTACGAATCCGAACCTATTAAACAAATTTTTAGCTAAAGTTGAAGGGCTTAAATACCTTGAATTTTAAATATAGCCGTGAAAAAAGCGATTTCCGAACCCCTGAAATTAATGAAGTGGCTTTCGCAATGGCAGAAATAGCAAGGGGTGTAGAGGGAAAAGAAAAAGGGGACTTATGTAATTTTAACATAAAGTCCCCTTTGGTATCCTGTAGGTTGCAAATATCGAACTTTATAGATGATTTACAAGAGTTTAAAACTTTGATGAATCACTATAAGAGGATTTAAGATAATGTTGATAGATTAGTTTGTTTCGAGCATCAAAGAGAAAAAGCTGTAAAAATAAAGTACTATAAACTGATAAACGAGAAAATGAAATAATATCTGCCCTCTTAAAAGAGAAATAAAGGAACTCTTTAATTATAGGTATTACCTTACAATCACCAATCTCTTATTTACAATACCTTCTTTGCTTATAATATTGATGTTATAAACACCTTCATTTAAACTGCTGGCATCAATATTAGTTTTACCATTTATGATTTGACTTAATGCAAGCTTACCGTTCACATCATAAACCTGCACAGTTCGTGTTGCATTACCGCTTGCTTCAATAACAAAGTTTCCATTGGTAGGGTTAGGATAAATATTTATTTCATTACCATTTACAACCTTATTTAGGTTTGTTGTGTGGACTTGTACACTATCTACATTAATGTAAACCATACTGCTATAAGCACTGTTATTAGCTAAACGATAAACAGCATCATTTTGACAATACGTTGTACTACATCCTCCTGTATCTGTAACGGTAACACAAATGCTATAAGTACCTGCAACAGAATAAATATGACTCGGATAAAAGGCTACTGTATCCGTGCCGTCTCCCCAATACCAGTCAGCAGAAACAATATTAGGAGAATAACTCGGGTAAGCAACCCAATATTGGGGCGCTGCATTAGTTAAAGTATAACTAACGCTTGGTACAGGATATCCATTTATTGTAAATACACCTGTTGCTGATGATGGACAGCCGCCTATAGTTCCGGTAACTGTATAATTGGTGGTTACACTAGGAGTAGCTACTACTGCACCTCCTGTGTCTATATTTAATCCTGTAGAAGGTGTCCACACATATGAATTAGAACCTATAACTGATATGGAATCCGGTAGCCCAAAGCATGTTGTATTTAAAGGGATTACATAACCCGATATAACCGGACTGAGATAAATATTTGCCACTATTGTTAAAGGGCTTCCTACGCAACCATTTGCACTGGAATCTGACACAGTAATATAATCAGCCTCATAAATGGTATCCCTAATACTTATGCTGGTAGGTCCAGTGATTATATGATTACCATAGGTATCATACCATGTTTGATAATAACTACCGGAAGGTATAACACTTAGTATAGTATCTTTGCCCTGACAAAGTGAAAATGGGTTGCTTATGCCCGATAAGGTAGGTGTACCCGGAGAGGGAATGAGAGTAACACTTACTGTTTGTGGGGCTGCAATACCACAGGCATTGCTACCTGTTACCGTATAAACAGTGGCTGTTGTTGGATAGGCTGTAGGTTGTGCGGTGTTGGCATTCACTAAATTAGCAGCCGGTGCCCATGTATAAGAACTTGCACCACTTGCATATAAAAAAGTTCCTGTGCCACGACATATAGTATCAGTTGTTGCCCATAAATTTATTGTAGGAGTATTTATAACTGTAACATCTATGCAATAATCAGAGGTGGTACCACATATGTTACTCGCATTCACACAAATATAATATGAACCTCCTGGATTCGTATTTATACTATTCGTTCCCTGTCCTGAGTTAATTACCCAACCACCTGGAACTGACCAGCTATAACTTGTAGCAGTTGGATCCGGGGCAACAGAATAAGTAACTCCTGTTGCTGCACTACACACAATTGTATCACCACTGGGCCACGTTATAGTGGGAGGCATCGTTTGACTTGACGGAGCATAAGAAAAAGTAATTAAAGCCTGACTAATGCATACCTGTCCTGTAAAAGTAAGGCTAAATGTTTCAGTTGCACCTGCTCCATAATTATAACCGGGAAGTCCACAAGGGTAATTATTAGAAGAAGAAGCCGTTATTGACCATGCAGTGCCTGTTGCACATAAACAAGACCCCGTGGTTACATTACCGGTAGAAAGTGCAAATCCATTTAATTTAGGTGAAGCAGAGGTACCAGGGCATTCGAAAGTGTAATAAGAAATAGATACCTGAGTTACTGTATTTCCTGCCGGAATGGGGTTGGTAAATGTAGTACTGTAAGTTGAAGCAGAGCTGCCACAATTGCCCGAACCACCACCATCATTAAAGCAGGTATATGGGGTGATATTACTTGCACAACATTCATTTGTATATCCCGAAAAATAAATAGGTACGCTTACTGTTTGTGCCGAAGCTTCATTTTTTAACAGAGAGAAAGCAAATAAGCTTAATAAAGTAATTATTTTATTCATGTGTTATTTTTAATGTTACTCAAATGTAACAAAAAAATGTAATAATCCATTTTGACAGAAAAAGAAAAGCGAGAGGCATACTCTCGCTTTTTTCATGTTATTTAATCTCAAGCTTATTGAACAAAGAGTTTGTCAGTATATACTTTATTTCCGGAATCGTTTATTTCAATAAAATAAATTCCTTTTTGTATATCCTTTAAATCAACCGGCAATGTTTCATTTCCTTTCGAACCGCTTTTTTGCCAAATGGTTTTACCATTCATATCATAGATGCGAACTTCTCCGTTGTTTAAGGTCTGTCCGATTTCGACATTAAATAACTGGCTGGTTGGATTAGGATATATTTTTATGCTGTTGTTAGCTGTTATCGAATTAATTCCCGCAGTTGTACGGCAACAAGAGCCACTCACAGTAACTTTAACCGTACTTGAAGCATTGCAACAGGTATCATGGGTACTGTTGTTATAGGCATAAATATGAAGCGTATATGTAGTAGTTGTTGAAGGGGAAGCAACCGGATTTGCTGCATGAGAATTATTTAACCCTGTTGTGGGCAGCCAGGAATAAAGAGTCGTATCACATCCGCTGCAACTATCCACTGCCGAAGGGCTTCCGCCAATTGTTACGGATCCGCCGGGGCAACATATTGTTTGCGCAGTACCTGCATTTGCAGTACAGCGTGGTAAATATGTTACAGTAACAGTGCTGGTGCTTTTACAACAGGTATCATGTGTTATAGTACTTACAATGGCTACGGTTACAGTATATACCGTGGTAGATGTAGGAATCACCCATGGATTAGCAGCATGAGGGTTACTCAATCCTGTAGTGGGTAACCAGGAATATGAAATACTTGTGCAGCCCCTACCACAACTATTGGTTACCGTAGGGCTCCCCCCAATTTGAATACTGTCTTTACAGTATGATTTATTAGGCCCTGCACTGGCTGTACAACAACTCTGTGCAAATGAATGAACTGATTGCAACATAAGTGCAACGACGAAAGTTTTGATGATGCTTTTTTTCATGTTTTTGTTTTTAAAGCAAATTTACACCTTCCGTTTTTAGAAATATTTTATAAAATGTTTAGTTATAACACATGTAATATTTATTAAAAATATTTTCATGTAATGCATTGAAAATAAATTGTTTCTGTTAATGTTAAGAAATAGTTAAGTTTTACTTTTAAAAGTAGCAATAGTTACTTTACAGCTTAAAAACGAATATTCGCATTGCTTCTTTAAGATTTTATGGTAAACTAAGGCTCCTAGGCCATTTATGTCCTATTTTTAGGGGAGCTGACAACAGTAGCATGCTCTAATTCATGGGTAAGCGTTGTTGCTTCTTCCTGCGCTTGGGTTAAGTTATTTTTCTTATACTCGTCTTTTTTTGGCTTCATTGATAGTTCTGACTCATCTGATTTAGCATATTCATTTATGGTCTTTTCATAAATTACCACCGACACTATTTCCTTTTGCTCCCCTGTTTGCGGAAATGTTAAACGTGCACCAGATGTTTCTCCTAATGTGTGCTCTCCTGGTTTATCATCAGCTTTGCCCCCATAGTTTATCTGTATTTTTTCAGGCTATACCCGAACGCATCTCTGGCAAAGTTCTTGTTCGCATTGCCTGTAACGTTCAAGCCGTCTTTCCCCATGTCTAAGTTTGGTAACAGAGCTTCGCTGTTCACAGCTTTAATCCAACCCTGTATGGTATAAGCATAATCAAGCCCTTGTACCTGATTGTTTCCGTATTCAACTCTGGCGAGCGGACCATGAAGGTAAACTTTTTTAAATTTATTTTTTGTTTTATTATACAAGTAGAAAACTATCCTACTGTTGTTTTATTATACAACAACAAATTTTATCTTATTATTTAGCGCTGTCTCTTTTCACATCTGACATATGGTCTAGTACTTTATTTTTTTGGCAAGAGCTTGCCATTTTGATAGTTTTTTTTCTCCCAAACTTCACCTTTATTATTATATAAAATTTGTTCTCCGTTCAAATTACCATTGGAATAATTACTAATAGTTTTTATTTTGCCATTACTAAAATACTCAATAGATTTCCCAATCTTAAATCCATCTTTATAATCTGAAACACATAAAATATTTCCACTTTCATCGTATTCTTTAAGGTTACCATTACCTTGAAAAATGGAATTCCCTTCTATATCATAATAGTTTAGAATTTTAAACCTACCATCAATGCCTTCACCTTCCATTTTTTTTGCCCCACTTACATAGAACTCTTGAATTTTACCAGATAATTTACCTTTTTTATATTCTTCTATCCTTACTATGATTTTACCAGTTTTATCATAATAATTCCATATAGAATCTCTTAGTGGTTTGTAATAGCAAGACTCTGACTTATCTTGTGATAGATTACCACTCATATCAAAACTTTGTCCACCAGTCTCTGTATATAATATTTTGTCAGCCACATATTTACACTTTAATACTAAAACACAATCTTTATATACATTTAATCTTGCTGTACCATATATATCAATATATGTAATTATAGCACTTTTTGATATTGTTTGAGATACATTTTCTTTTATAGGTATCTTGGGGGCCCAATTACCAAAGCCAATATCAAAAAATATTTCTTTGTTATTACATTCCACTTTAAAACAAACGTTTGTAAAAACAAAATAAATAAATA
>CAJCJB010000270.1 GCA_903970545.1 Candidatus Saccharimonadota bacterium
CATGCCGTAAGGGCTGTAACCCATTCCATAAGGACTATAACCCATCATGCCCATTCCATAAGGGTTGTAGCCCATTCCCATGCCGCCCATCATAAACGGACTGTATCCCATTCCATAACCTGAACCATACATGCTGCTCATACCATATCCCATTCCCATGCCGCCCATACCATATCCCATACTCATCATGCTACCACTACCATACCCCATACCACCATAACCCATTCCCATACTACTTCCGTAGCCCATGTTATTACCATACATGCTATTGCCATAACCACCCATACTACTACCATATCCCCCACCATAATTATTATAGGAATTATAGTTATTGCTTGGGTAGTTGTTGTTGCTGTAAATACTGTTTCCGTATGTGTTTGGGTCTCCGGTATACGTATATTGGTTGGTATAATAACTATCATAATAACCTGTTCCGTAAATTGGATTTTGAAAACGACTTATTTGTGAGGCATACGCATTATCATAATAATCATTATAATTAAAAGTCGGGTCTTTATAGTTAGGATTCATACTGTCAGCATGTGTAGCCGCAATCTGTCCTGAATTAGAACTATAACTTTGTCGTTGGTTTTGATACCCGTTTTGTTGCTGATTTTGGTAACCATTTTGACCTTGATTTTGATACCCAACATTTTGCGCCCGGTACTGCTGATTATTATTTTGTTGCGGCTGTTGCTGCTGATTATTGGCCGATGGTGTCTTAGCAACAGTCTTAGGGTCTGTAGCAGGATTGTTATATACATCATCACTGCTGTTACCAAGATTATCATAACGTGTTTTGCAGCTTATCATTACTAAACAAAAACATCCGATAAATACGATACTTAATTTTTTCATGGCTTCTAATTGTTTAATTCTACTTTTGCAGAGGCAGAATTTCATACGATAAAGTTACAAATATTATGCCAAAGTAAACATATTTAACAGAATTTATGAGCAAAGAGTTAGTAAGCAGAAAAGAAGATTTCAGCAAATGGTATAACGATTTGGTTGCCAAAGCTGATTTGGCCGAACATAGTGCGGTAAGAGGTTGTATGGTTATTAAGCCAACCGGCTATGCCATTTGGGAAAAAATGCAGCAGGCATTAGATAAAATGTTTAAAGATACCGGTCACGTAAACGCCTATTTCCCGCTATTTATACCAAAATCTTTTTTTAGTAAAGAAGCTAGCCATATAGATGGCTTTGCCAAAGAGTGTGCTGTTGTGACGCATTACCGTTTAAAAAATTCTGAGAATGGAATTATTGTTGACCCCGATGCCAAGCTGGAAGAAGAACTTATTGTTCGCCCTACTTCTGAAACTATTATATGGCACACTTATAAAGGCTGGATACAATCGTATAGAGATTTACCTTTATTAATAAACCAGTGGGCAAATGTTGTTCGCTGGGAAATGCGCACACGTTTATTTTTACGTACCGCTGAATTTCTTTGGCAAGAAGGGCATACAGCCCATGCTACCGCAAAAGAAGCCATGGAAGAAACCGAACGTATGCTAAATGTGTATGCCGATTTTGCAGAGAATTTTATGGCAGTACCCGTTATTAAGGGTGTGAAAACACCTAATGAACGTTTTGCCGGTGCTATAGATACTTATTGCATTGAGGCTATGTTGCAGGATGGTAAAGCTCTTCAGGCAGGCACTTCGCATTTTCTCGGGCAAAATTTTGCTAAAGCTTTTGATGTAAAGTTTACCAATAAAGAAGGTGTTTTAGATTATGTTTGGGCAACCTCTTGGGGTGTTTCTACCCGATTGATGGGCGCATTAATTATGAGTCATAGTGATGATAACGGGTTGGTTATTCCTCCTAAATTAGCACATACCCAGGTGGTTATAGTACCTATATATAAAGGCGAAGAGGGCTTGGCAAAAATAAACGAAGCGGTAGCTCCTATCAAGCAAAAACTAGAAGCCAAAGGTATTTCTGTTAAGTACGATAATCGCGATACCCAACGTCCGGGTTGGAAATTTGCCGAGTACGAAATGAAAGGTATTCCGGTACGTATTGCCATTGGCGAACGCGATTTGCAAAACGGAACCGTTGAGGTAGCCCGCAGAGATGAATTGACTAAAGAAGTATTATCTATTGAAGGCATTGAAAATAATATAGAGAACCTGCTGAAAGAGATACAGGATAATCTTTATAAAAAAGCATTAGCCCGCCGCGAGCAGAGTACACAGCAAGTTGATACGTATGAGGAGTTTAAAAAAGCTATTGAAAGAGGTGGCTTTGTCTACGCCCATTGGGATGGTACGGCAGAGACTGAGCAAAAAATAAAAGAAGAAACCAAAGCCACTATACGCTGCGTTCCTCTAAATAACAAAAAAGAAAACGGTAAGTGCGTGTATAGTGGCAAGCCCTCAGAACAAAGAGTATTATTTGCAGTTGCGTACTAAACCGCTTGTTATAATTCCATTTCAAAATATATGGAAATGGTTTTATAAATAAGTTGTAAATAAGTTGGTGAAAGATATTTATTTTAGAGAACTTCTGATTATCTATGCCTGTCATAGATTAAACAGCAGATTGCTTCGTTCCTCACAATAACGAAAGGCGAAACTCAGTGAAGTTTGTGACTTTTATATAAGTCAGCCACATAAGTCAGGCTTTCATTAACTACACGGAACTTAAAATCAAGTTCTCTACACGCTTTTGTATTATCGTAATAGCTTTTGCTCTGCAGGGTTTGTATCGTGCTTTTATTAATGACTGGTCTTTTCTGAGCAAACAAACTTTTTATAGCATTAGTTACTAAAGCAGCATTTAAAAGAAACGTACCTGCTTTTATTTTACTGATTGGTTTACCGAAGTTCTTTTGAAGTTGATGGGTAACTTCCTTAAATGAGCAGTTTTCAGCATTTAAAATATAGCGCTGTCCGAATTTATTTTCACCCATTAACTTAATCATGCAGTAAACCACATCTCTTACATCTACAAACCCCGTAATACCCTCTGTATAAACTAGCAAGCCTTTATGGCAACGCGTAATAAGTTGCGTACTGCTTTGTCCCCAGCAACCCGCACCTAATATAACAGAGGGATTCACCACTAATACATTTAGTCCCTCGGCAGCACCACGCCATGCTTCAAATTCACCACGGTATTTAGTTATAGCATACGAAGAATTACCCGAAGCTGTTTTCCAAATAGAAAATTCATCTATATATTTCTTATGAGTCTGTACTTGCAAGGTTGTCACCGAACTAACATGACAAATTTTTTGCACTCCTTTATCAAGGCATGTATTTATTATGTGAGCAGTTCCTTCTGCATTTATAGCATAAAGTTGTTTGCTATCGTTCTGATCAAAAGAAACCAAACCCGCACAATGATATACTTCAGTAACTCCGGTAAAAGCTTCCTGTAAAGAAAAGTAATCGGTAACATCTGCTTCATGCCATTCAATCTGTGATAAGTATTTCTCAGCATCGTTTGTGTAGTAAGAAAGTATTTGTTTGGTATTTTCTATTTTAGATTTATCACGGTACAAAGCACGCACATTTTTATTTTGCAAAAGCAAAGCAGCCGTAAGATGACTGCCCAATAAGCCTGTGGCACCGGTTACTAAAATCACAAATTAAGGTTTACAAACAATAACAAAGTTAAACAAGCTACCGAAGCAAACAAACCTATTATAAATCCGCCATATACTTGTTTGGGTGTGTGTTCATGTAAATATAAACGTGCAAATCCTATTAAACCGGCAATCAGTAAGCAAAAGCAAATAGGCTTAATGTCTCCGTTGGTAGAAATAAACTGATAAAAATAAATTACACCTAAACTACCTCCTATACCGGATGCATGCGTACTTATTTTAGTGAAGAAATTAAGAATGAAATCTATAGCAATAACAATAATTGAAACCAAAATAATCTGCTTATAAAAATAAGGAATGGCTAAACCCTGAAGAATGTATATTAAACCTATATAAAGAGTTATAGTCGATAGGTAAGGCATAAAGCGTTCTTTTTTTTGA
>CAJCJB010000271.1 GCA_903970545.1 Candidatus Saccharimonadota bacterium
TTGGCATTTTCTTTAAGTGCCTTACCATCGCAAGGTGCGCTTGCCTGAAAAGCAAAAACTATAAATAATAAAACCAGAACTGTTATTGACCTTATTGATTTATTAAATAATATTTTATTCATATTCATTAATTGATTACTATAACTTATCCTTTTATAATACGCGCGCGTATTTCTTCTATTTTTTTACTGAAACCTAATAGTTCATCCAAACTTATCGTAATCTTGGCAGGATCAATCACATCAGGGTCGGTAGCCTTTATTTCTTTTACCGATTTAAAGTTATTATACATATCATTCAAGGCATTCATATCCTGAAGTAAAATGGTTACATCTGCATCTTTAGAGCTGTTTGCCTTTAATGCTTTAATAATGTTTTCTGCAATACCCATTTGCTCGATAATATTGGTTGAAACATTTGCGTTTTTCTCTTTCATATAAACTTGTGTGCCGATATACATACACTCAATCCAAGCACCTGAAAATGCAATTACAGAAATATACTCCTGTTGATTCTCTTCCAACATATTATCTGATTGCAGTTGTATTTCAGACATAATATTTGAAACAGAATCTTCATTAGTCATGTTTTTTTCCAATCGCTGAGGCACATTATTATCTTGAAAAGCTTTAGCCAAGCCAATACTTTCAGAAAGCTGTGTGCAAGTTTTAAAATAGTTTTTACCTTCTTCCGTCTTTTTATTCAACATGCAATAAGAAAGGTCTGAAAGGTAAACACCCATAATTAATGTTTTGCCAACCGTATTACTGCTGTTGTATTTATTAAGATTATCGGTGGCGTTAGTTAACCCGGTATAGTATTTTAATCCTGCCTTTTTAAGAATAGAGGCTATTTGCATGGGCGACGGAAGAGAATACAAACTCGTTTCATTATTATTATTGGTTACCGGAGTTGAATCAACACTGGCAACTACATCTTTCATTTCTTCCTTTTTATCAGCTCCACTACCTCCTCCGCAAGAAGATGTAAACAATAAAACACCCAAACCAATCAATATATTATAGGAGAATATTTTTTTCATACGAAATTTATTAATTCAATTTTTATGCAATGTAACAAACAAAATTATAAATGCAAAATAACAGACTCTAGTTTCTTTAATCAAAATGAAACAAGCTATTTTTTTGTATCTTGCGTTTGCAAGGATGATAAGAAATTACACTTTATATTTATTTCTATTTATTAATTTCTTCTTTATAAGAGAAACCCATGCCCAATCCTATAATTTCAAGAATTATTCGGTTGAAGATGGCTTGCCGTATGTTCAGATTTATGCCATTTTTCAGGATGATAAAGGCTATTTATGGACGGGCGGTTATGGTGGACTTAGCAGCTTTAACGGAAAGAATTTCACTAACTATAGTCCGCGTCAAGGCTTAATTAACTATTGGGTAACTGCTATCTCTCAGGATTCTTCTAAAAACCTTATTGTCGGTACACTTGAAGGCATAAGTGTTTTTAATGGAAAAAGGTTTACAAACTATACTATTCAAAATGGCTTACCAAACAATTACATTAATTCAATTGCTGCCAAAGGTGCTGAAATAGCTATTGGAACACGTTCAGGGCTTTGCTACCTCTCACATAACGAAATAAAGAAAGATACCCGTTTTACTAACATTGATATCAAGAAAATAAAAAGTGTATATAAAGATTATGTGGTTTCTACAACTAAAGAAGTATATGTAGTATCTAAAGATAACGTAAAAACCATTTGCCAGTTCTCTGCATTATCTGATACTACAATTACTTCTATCGAAACAGATAAAAATGCAACCCTATGGATAGGTACCAATAAAGGCTTGTATTACATAAACAACTATGATTTACAGCATGAGATAAAGAAACCTATTCCTACAACTATTAAAGATGGAATTACCTGTATTTATGCAGATAATAAAAATGTATTGTGGCTCGGAACCAACGATAAACTGCTTACCTATTTTAATAACAAGATAACATCTTATCAAATTTCTAATGATGAATTTGCAAGTAGCATTTATTGCATTACATCAGATTATGAGCAAAACATTTGGATTGGAACCCGCAGCGATTTATTTCAATTTAGAGATGAAGGTTTTGTTTCTTTCGGTAAAGAAGACGGAATAAAAAATCCATTTATTCATGGTATAGCAATAGATAAGAAAAATAATAATGTGTGGTTTGGTACTGCCGGTGCAGGTATATATCAATATAATAATAAGCAATTTACTAATTACACAAAAGGCAATGGCTTATCCGGAAACATAGTTTCAAGTATAATAGTAGACAGCTTAAACCGACTATGGATTGGAACCGATAAAGGGCTTTGTTACGAGGCAAATAATAAAATAACAGCTACTACTTTAGTATCAGATGAATTAATTCATTGTATGTTTCTCGATAAGAAGAATAATTTATGGCTGGGCTTAAAAAATAAAGTTGCCCTTATAGAAAATATAAATAAGTACCCAAAAACAAAGGTCAGTTATTTTAATCTCCCTTTGCCTGTAACTATTACCGATTTTCAGTTATCAAATATGTGTCAGGATGCCAAGGGTACTGTTTATATAGCCTCCTTTTTAGGCGGATTATTTATGTATGATGGTAAAGAAATTAAAGACATTACCAATTTATATCATCTCCAAACTCGTACCGTAGTTGATGTTATAGTATCTTCAAATAATTATTTATTTGTCGCAACCTTAGATGGTATTTATGTTATAAATCTTGACAACAAATCCGTTGAAAAAATTACCGAAGACGATGGCTTAAGCTCAAACCTTGTGTATTCATTATTTATTACCGACAACGAACAAACCCTTTGGGCAGGTACAAATCAGGGAGCGAACAAAATTGATTTACAAAGCTTCTTTCAATCGCATGTAAAAAACATTTTATCTTTTGGCAAAACAGAAGGCTTTAAAGGTTTGGAGTGTAACACAGGTGGCTTGTGCAAAGATAGTTCAGGCTCCATTTGGTTTGCTACGGTTAATGGTTTGGTAAAACATAATCCCGGTAAATATATCTCTAACGATAACGAAGCCAAACTTTCATTTACCAAAATGAAGTTGTTTTATGATGATACCCTCCTCCCTCAGAATGCACAACTGGCAAGTAACCTCAATAACATTCGTTTCGATTTTATGGGGATATGCCTCACCAATCCCGAAAAGGTTTTATACATACATAAGCTCGAAGGTTTTGAAAAAAGTTGGAGCCCCACCACTACGCAGAACAACGTAACTTATAGTAACCTCCCGCCGGGCAACTATGTTTTTAAAGTAAGGTGTTGTAACAATCAGGGTGTATGGAGTACCGAGCCTCTTTCCTTTTCTTTCTCTGTCGATGCCCCTTATTACAAGCGTTGGTGGTTTATCCTTAGCGTGCTTGCTTTTATTGCATTAAGCATTTTTACCCTGTTCAGAGTGCGTTTAAATCAATTAAAGCGCGAGCAGGAAAAAGAAACCAAAACGCAAATAGAAATAGCCAAGAACGAGCTAAAAGCCCTGCGCGCACAAATGAATCCTCACTTCCTGTTCAATTCCCTAAACTCCATCCAGCATTATATCATGTCTAATAAAGCCGATGAAGCCGTGTTCTACCTCAATCGTTTTGCCAAGCTCATGCGCATGATATTAGCCAATTCCGAAAAGACTTCCATCACCCTAAACGAAGAAATAAACGGACTAAAACTTTATATCGAACTCGAACAAATGAGATTCAGTAACCTCTTCAACTTCAACATAAACGTAGAAGAAACCATTGATGCCGATTACGAACAAATACCCAGCATGCTTCTCCAGCCCTATGTAGAAAACGCCATCCTCCACGGCTTAGTACCCAAAAACGGAGGTGGTCTTTTACAAATCAACTTCTTCATCAAAGAGAACTTCCTGCACGTAACCATCGAAGATAATGGCATAGGAAGAAAAAAATCAGCCGAGGTAAAAAGCCATTCAACCAAAAGTCACGCATCTATGGGCATGAAAATAACTAAAGACAGATTGAAACTTCTCAGCGATGTGCAACAGATAGCTTACACCGTAACTTTTACTGATTTGCAAGATAAACAAGGAAACGATACAGGCACAAGAGTAGAAATTAGCTGGCCTATTTTATAGCATTAAGGTTACTATGGGATTAGCCGTGCAAAAAAATGTTAAGAGAGGCAAAAAACTTACCTTTTCACATACTGCCCTTCGTAGTAATTGGCATAAGCACCAGAGGTAACATTGTTTAGCCATTCTTCGTTATTCAGGTACCATTCAACAGTTTTAGTTAAACCTTCTTCAAATTGCAAGCTTGGTTTCCATTCTAATTCGTTTTGTAGTTTGGTGCTGTCTATAGCATAGCGCAAATCGTGTCCTGCACGATCTTTTACAAAGGTTATTAGCTTCTCGTTTGTCCCTTCAGCACGGTTCAGTTTCTTATCCATAATGCGGCAAAGCAGACGTATCACATCAATGTTTGTCCACTCGTTATGCCCGCCAATGTTATAGGTACTGCCGTCTTGAGCTTTATGAAATATCACATCAATAGCACGGGCATGGTCTTCTACAAAAAGCCAGTCGCGTACGTTTTCCCCCTTACCGTATATAGGCAAAGGCTTATTATTTTTAATATTATTAATACAAAGCGGGATTAGTTTCTCGGGGAAATGATAAGGTCCGTAATTATTAGAGCAATTAGAAATAACGGCAGGCAGTTTATAGGTATCAAAATAGGCACGCACAAAATGGTCGGAACTAGCTTTAGATGCTGAATACGGACTATGCGGGTCGTAGGCAGTAGTTTCGGTAAACAATCCCATGTCGCCTAAAGTACCATACACTTCATCTGTACTCACATGGTAGAAACGTTTAAAGCTTGCGTTATCTTTTTTAAATTGCTCTTTAGCTGCATTAAGCAGATTTACCGTGCCAATTACGTTGGTAAAAACAAATGCTAATGGGTCGGCAATACTTCTATCCACATGGCTTTCTGCGGCTAAATGTATAACTGCATTGAATTTATGTTCTTCAAAGAGCTTATTAATAAAGCCTGCATCAACAATATCTCCTTTTATAAAAGTATAATTAGGTTTGTTTTCAATATCAGAAAGGTTAGCTAAGTTACCTGCGTAAGTAAGCTTGTCTAAATTATAGATTTGGGAGTTAGGGTATTTGTTTACAAACAACCTTACTACATGTGACCCAATAAAACCAGCACCACCTGTGATTAATACTTTCATAATTTCAAAAGGTTAAAGACTCCAATAGATAATATTTTTCATTTTGTTGCGATACATTCCTTTCACATCTACCAACACCCCTTTGCTTGCAAGGATAGATTTAAAGAATTTTTCATCCATAGAGATATATTCTTTATGATTAACTGCAACAATAACCCCGTCATATCCTTTACCAATTTTATTCAAACCAAAACCATATTCGTGCATCAACTCTTCCGAATCAGCATGCGGGTCAACTACATCCACCTTCACGCTAAATGATTTTAATTCTTTTACAATATCAGCCACTTTGCTGTTGCGTATATCGCTCACATCTTCTTTAAAGGTAGCACCCATAATAAGCACTTTACTTTTAGAAATATTTTTTCCTAAAGCACTCATGCGTTTTACAATATTCTTAGCCACATAAAAGCCCATACTATCATTAACGTAACGACCACTATTAATAACACGTGCATGATACCCCAATGATTCTGCTTTATAAGTTAAGTAATAAGGATCAACACCTATACAATGCCCGCCAACCAACCCCGGGAAGAACTTTAAGAAGTTCCATTTGGTACCTGCTGCTGCCAACACATCATAGGTGTTAATTCCCATGCGGGAGAAGATGATAGAAAGTTCATTCATCAATGCAATGTTTACATCGCGTTGGGTATTCTCAATAATTTTTGCTGCCTCTGCTACTTTAATAGATGCCGCTTTGTGTGTGCCTGGTTCAACTATAATTTCATACACTTTAGAGATATTATCCAAACTTTCTTTATCACAACCCGATACTACTTTCAGGATTTTAGTAATGGTATGTTCTTTATCACCCGGGTTAATACGCTCTGGCGAATAACCCACTTTAAAATCTTTAATGTATTTTAATCCTGATAATTTTTCAAGAACAGGAATACAATCTTCCTCGGTACAACCCGGATATACGGTTGATTCAAATACCACATAGTCGCCTTTCTTTAAAACTTTAGCAACCGTAGTTGAAGCGCCAATTAAAGGTTTTAAATCGGGTAAGTTATGTTCATCAATAGGTGTTGGTACCGCAATGATAAAAAAGTTAGCTTCTCTAAGCTCTTCTAATTTATGAGTAAATTTAATATTGCTTCCTGCAAAATCTTTTTTGGTAAGTTCATTACTAGGGTCTATGCCTTTATTCATCATGGCTACACGCTTTTCGTTTATATCAAAGCCAATTACCTTTACTTTTTTTGCAAATGCAAGGGCAATAGGAAGGCCCACATACCCCAAACCAATCACAGCTATTTTAGCTTCTTTCTTAATTATTTTATCGTAGATACTCATAAAAACTGTACTATATTTATTTGTTATTTTTTAAAATATTTTCAGGACGAAGGGCATAAATTCTTTCAATAATATCCACTACTTTCAAGCCCTCTAAAGCATTCGTTGTTATTTTATTTTTGCCGGTTAAGGTATTTACTACATTATCAATTACAAAATTGTGGTTGTTAGCAGAACCTTTGTATGCCCCATAATCATTAGCAGGGTTAGTATCACCAAGCTTAGGCATGGTATAATCTTTTATATTGCAGATTTCTACCACATCCATATATTGTCCACCAACTTTAATACTGCCCTTACTACCAATAATAGTTAATGAGGACTCTAAGTTTTTATCCCATACAGATGTGGAGTAATTAATACTACCCATGCCACCATTTACAAAATCAAAACTTACAAAACCGCTGTCTTCAAAATCTGTAGAATCTTTATGATTAAAATCTGCAAACTTAGCCTGTATGTTCTTTATATCTCCAAAAAGCCAATACATAATATCTACCCAATGAGAAAATTGGGTAAATAAAGTACCACCGTCTAAGCTCCCCGTGCCTTTCCAATTACCTTTTTTATAGTAGCGTTCATCACGATTCCAATAGCAATTCAACTGAACCATATATACATCACCCAATATCTTGTTATCCACAATGTCTTTTAACCAAACAGATGGGGGAGAGTAACGATTCTGCATTACACAAAAAACTGTTTTATGGTGATGTAATGCTGCATAAATAACCTTTTCACAATCTGATTTAGTTAATGCCATTGGCTTTTCAACTACTACATGCTTCCCTGCATCCAATGCCTTTAAAGCATGCTCGGCATGTAAGCCATTAGGGGTACAAATATTTATAACTTCGATATTCGGATGATTTTTTAAAAGCTCATCTATATTATTATAAAACTTTTCTTGTAAGTTTTCTCACCTTCTTGTTATGATATGCTTTACTTCATAGACTCTTCATCTTAGAAGTTGAACTCATTTACACAAAGTTACAATGAATTGTGATTCCAAAGAGGAATTGTGTAAACCGAATAGGCCATTCTATTGCTCAAGACCAAGGAAAGTCTCATGTACATATTGGGAGTGGAGTCCAAATAAATTTGTTATAAAGATACCCCTAGAATATCTTATATATTTAGAGATAAATTGTTAGACATTTAATATCATATCCTTAAATTGCCCAATCAATGCAAAAGAATCAATACTCAACCTTTTAGACACTCGTATATCTTTTTACGTGAGTTTAAAACAAATGATTGAAGTTTTGGAATTTTGAAATGTTGGGAATTTTCAACATGATATAAAACAAATATTG
>CAJCJB010000272.1 GCA_903970545.1 Candidatus Saccharimonadota bacterium
TGCCCATGGCAGGGTTTATTAATATAACACTAAATACAATGGCGGTTACAGCACCACTTGCCCCCAGCGAAGTATAATTAGGGTTGTCTTTCTGCCTGAACAATTCATAAACAGAAGAGAATATAATACCACCCACATAAAGCAAGAGGTAATAAAACTCAGCTTTATTTTGAAACAAGGCAGGAAAGTATAGCCCTTCCAATACCTGTCCGAATATATAAAGTGCATACATATTAAATGCCAGATGCATATAATCTCCGTGCAAAAAAGCATGTGTAAACAAACGGTAATATTGTTTGTAATGAAAGGTTGCATAAGGACTAAACAAATACTTATTAAACATATTACGGTTATTAAAAGCTATCAATGAAGCTACAATAGAAAGAAGTATGAGGGCATTAGTTATCATTAGAAGTTATGGCTAAAAGTACGCAACTCATTAAAATAGTATAAACCAAAAAAGGCTGCCAAAGCAGCCTTTTATTAGTATAGGTGTTTTCCGATTAGTCAACATTATCGTGCAGAAAAGAGTTATTTGGTTTAATCTCCATTCTCTTTTCTTCACCTTCGCTAAGTGTGTAACGAGATACATTACTTTCGGTAGAGTAGTTTACATTATCCAATTTAATATTCTGACGAACAAAAGAAGGTTCTTTTTCCAATTCGTTCAATCCTTCTGATGATTTTAGTTTGAAGGTAATATCCTTTAGTTTCTTAATGCGCTCTTGTGCCATACGGATACGTTCTTCACGCTCAAGCTTTTGAATTTCTTCAGCAGTTGCATTCTCAGGAATTTTAACTTCCAAAGTCATCTCTTCTTCTACAGACTCGCTTACTTCTTCCGTTACATTAGTAATTACAAAACTCTCTTCTTCGCTCACCACCTCATTAGAAACCTCGTTGGTAACTATAAATTCAATTTCATTTTCCTGAGTTGAAGAAGCAACTTCTTCCTGTGTGCTTATAAAAGTGGTTTCTGTTTTTACTTCTTCTGTATTTTTAATTACTAAAAAAGGTTCGTCTTCTTTTTTCTCTTCTTCTTTAATGATGTCTTCTATGTTAGTCTGAATAACTACATTAACGGGAGCTTCTACTACTTCGGGTTTAGTTTCTTCCAACACATTTACAATCTTCTCAGGTTGCTTGGCAGATTCAAAACCATTGGGTTGTTTATTGCTTTCAAAACCGGTTGCAATAATAGTTACACCTACATTATCTCCTAAAGATTGGTCTATGCCATAACCTGTAATTAACTCGGCAGTATACCCGCTTGATTCCTGTATATAATCGGTTATCTCTCCAAATTCATCCATAGAGATGTCATCGTTTCCGCTCATGATATTTAACAACACATGGCGTGCACCGCGTATGTTATTATCATTTAATAATGGAGAGTTCAACGCCTGTTCAACAGCACGTATCGCACGTCTTTCACCTGATGCAGTAGCAGTACCCATAATAGCCACACCACTGTCTTTCATTACTGTTTTTACATCATTAAAATCAACATTGATGTGAAGATTGATGCTGATAATTTCTGCAATAGATTTTGCGGCACCTGTAAGCACGTTATCTGCATGAGCAAAAGCTTCGCTCATTTTCAAGTTACCATATATATCACGTAGTTTATCGTTACCAATAACCAACAACGTATCTACATACTTTTTCATTTCTTCCAAGCCCTGTTCAGCCTGCATTTTACGCTTCTTGCCTTCAAACACAAAAGGCATGGTAACAATACCTACCGAAAGAATGCCTAACTCACGCGCCACAGAGGCTATAATAGGAGCTGCACCGGTACCTGTACCACCGCCTAAACCGGCAGTAATAAATACCATTTGCGTACCGTCTGATAAATACTTTCTTATTTCATCAATGGTTTCAATGGCAGAATTTTTACCCATTTCAGGGATAGAACCTGCGCCTAAACCTTTGGTAAGCGCCAAACCTAACTGTATTTTATTTGGCACGGGACTAACTTCCAATGCTTGCTTATCTGTATTACAAACAATAAAGTCAACGCCTTTAATACCAAGTTTAAACATGTGATTAACTGCATTGCTGCCACCACCGCCCACACCAATTACTTTGATGATAGAGCCTGGTTCCTGTGGTATTTCAAATTGCATCATGATATTTTATTTTTAAATGATATGCTATTATTAATTCGCTAATTTCCTCAATGAAAGGCTTTATTTTACGTTGCCGTTAGCATACTTTTAAACCAGTGCGTGTTAATTGTTTATAGATATTCGTGTGAAAATCTGTTAAGCTATCAGGCGTTCCATACGTAATTGCAAAGATTGAAGTGAAAAGCCAGCTGTTGCAACCAACGGAACGCCCAAATTTCCTTTATATTTGTCTCGAAATGAATCTCACAAAAACAATAGGCTGTGTGCTTTTATTAACCTGTTGGGTGCTTACATCGTGTATAGCTCCTTTTAAAAACTTTGAAGCATATGCACCTCCTCCTGCACCCGATTACTCGAAAGAAATTAACTGGGCAAGCCTGCCCACCAAAAAAGATAGTGCAGATGCGGTGCCTTATTACTCTACGCTAAAAGACGGGCAGGCAACGACTATGGTTGATGTGTTTTTTGTGTATCCTACTACGTACTACAAGAGTAAAAGCTGGAATGCAGATGTGGATGATAAGCACGTAAACAGAAAGACGGATAAATACCCTATACGCGAGATGGCAAGTGTTTTTAACGGAAGCTGCAAGGTGTATGCGCCGCGCTACAGGCAGGCTACTTTGTATGCTTTTTTAGATAAGAAGGATAACGGGCGCAAGGCGCTTGATTTGGCTTATGAGGATGTGAAGGCGGCGTTTATGTATTACCTGAAAAATTATAATAACGGCAGACCTTTTATTATAGCGTCGCATAGTCAGGGTACCTGGCATGCCATTCGTTTGTTTAAAGATTTTATTGAGAAGGATGCGCAATTGCGTAAGCAATTAGTTGCTGCGTATTTAATTGGTGGGCCGGTAGCTAAGAATGCGTTTACAACCATTTCTGCCTGCGATTCGGCAGCGCAAACAAACTGTTATGTTGCTTGGCATACCATGAAGTGGGGTAAAAGCCCATCTAAGCCTACCAATGCATACAAGAATGTTGCAGGCTATGATAACTTTCAGCAGTATGAATGTACTAACCCTTTAACGTGGAACAGAGACCCATCTGTGCCCGATGCATCTTTAAACAAGGGCGCAGTGCCTTATACGTTTGATAGGATTGATGCGGGGTTTTCTCAGGCATGGTGCACTTCGGAAGGTGCTTTATGGACATATAAACCCAGAAAGCCGGGTTACCCCGCTATTAAGAATTATCACATACTGGATTACAGTTTGTTCTACATAAATATTCGAGAGAATGTGAAGCTAAGGGTGGATAGTTATTTGAAGAAGCATTAGCCACAGATTACACGAATTACGCAGATAATAAAAATCAAATCTGTGCTTATCTGCGGAATCTGCGGCAGAGAAAAAGAAAATAGAATTACTTGCTTTTCTTTATTAAGTAATTGGCGGGAAAACCAAATTCATTTACATTTACATCTATATCTTTTTCGAAGATGCCATACATGGCACTTCCACTTCCACTCATAGATACATATAAAGCCCCCGCATTATATAATTTGCTCTTTATACTTTCAAGCTCAGGGTATTGTACAAACAGATTTCTTTCAAAATCATTTATAAGTGTATTCTTCCAGGTAGAAATTGGTTGAGATATAATTTCTTTAATACTCTCTTTTGGCTTTGCAGGTGTAATGCCTTTATAAGCTAAAGCCGTGTTGCTATGTATGGGAGGATAAATAATTATGATATGGTACTTACTTAAATCAATAGTAACAGGTGTAAACACATCACCTTTTTCACTTGCAAAAACAGCTTTATTCTCAATAAAAAAGGCGCAATCACTGCCAAGCTGCTTGGTATAATTTATTTGTTCCTCAACAGACAAATTAAGATTGAATTTATCATTCAACAGTTTAATAAAAAAAGCACCATCGGCAGAACCCCCTCCCAATCCTGCACCCATAGGTATTACTTTATGCAAATGTGCTTTTACAGAAGGAAGATTATATTTTGCATCAAGCAGGTTATATGCTTTATAAATAATGTTATCGCTTACATTTCCATCAATAGAAATTCCGGTAATGGTTAAACTTAATTTTTCTTCTTCCGCTTTGTAGCTTTTGTTTTCAATAGCTTCTAAAGCATCGCACCAGTTGATGGGATAAAAAACCGTTTCAATATTATGAAAGCCGTCAGAACGTTTTTCAGTAATATTCAAGCCAAGGTTTATCTTTGCGTTCGGAAAACAAATCATTCCTAAAGTATTTACATGTCGAAAATCGGTATAGATATTGAGAAAGCCAAACAAATCTTGCAAGCGGTTGGTTTGGTTGCTATTCCTACCGAAACTGTTTACGGCTTGGCAGCAAATGCATTAGATGAAACAGCGGTGCTTAAAATATTCGAAGCTAAGAATCGTCCTCATTTTGACCCGCTTATTATTCATACCAATTCCATAGAAAAAATAAAGCATTATGTAAGTAGCTTTCCTGTTTGGGCAGAGCAATTGGCCAACGCCTTTTGGCCCGGCGCACTTACTTTATTGCTTCCTAAAAAAGATTTAGTACCAGATTTGGTTACCTCCGGTTTGCCTCAGGTAGCAGTTCGTATTCCTAATCACCCGCTTACTTTACAATTATTAAGCAACCTTGATTTTCCTTTAGCGGCACCAAGTGCTAACCCGTTTGGCTATGTTAGTCCTACTAAGGCGGCTCATGTAGCAGCACAGTTACAAGACAAAGTAGATTATATTTTAGATGGCGGTACTTGTGAGGTTGGTATAGAATCTACCATAGTTGGTTTTGAAAAAGATAAAGTTACCGTGTATCGCCTGGGTGGTATAGCTATTGAAGATATTGAGAAGATAGTGGGTAAAGTAGAAATTAAAATAAACCAATCTTCTAACCCGCTGGCACCCGGCATGCTTAAAAGTCATTATGCCCCCCTGAAGCCCTTGTTTATAGATGATATAAATTCTTTTATTAAAAAGAATCCGACAAAAAAAATAGGTGTAATTAGTTTTAACACGACTTATCCCATAGATAAGAAGTATCTTAAAGTTCTTTCTCCTTCATCTGATTTAAAAGAGGCAGCGCATAATTTATTTGCTGCTATAAGAGAATTAGACTCTAGTGATGTGGAAGTAATTGTTGCTGAAAAATTTCCTGAAACCTTTTTAGGTAAAGCTATAAATGATAGGTTGCAAAGAGCTTCGGTTAAGTAGTCAATCCTTCATTGCTTAAGAACGATTTTTAATTTACATTTGTAATACTAAATAAGTCCTAAATGAAACAATTACTTCTTTTAATGCTCTTTCCTTTTATGTTGCAGGCACAAACACCTGCCGAAAAAAACGAATCAATTGGCGGAGACCCTAAAAAAGAAGCACGAGAAAAATTAGAAGCTATTCGTCAGCGGGTGTTAAACGGAGAGAGTATGGCTGTGTTGGCAACGCTTTATACACAAGACCTGGGGTCTGCCAAAACAGGCGGGGTATATTACAATGTTGCACGCGGACAATTTGTTCCCGAATTTGAAGCGGCTGCTTTTAATTTAACTCCGGGCGGAATATCAGAAGTGTTTGAAACACAATATGGATTTCACTTTGTTCAGTTAATTGCCCGCCGTGGTGATGTGATTGATGTGAGGCATATCCTTATCGCTATTCCTAAATAAAAAAGGAAGCGTTTTGTGGCTTCCTTTCAAATTCAAACGTAAGAATTATTAATCTCTAAAACTCATCTTCATTAAAGAAGAAATCATCTTTAGAGGGGTAATCGGGCCAAATTTCTTCAATGGTTTCGTAGGACTCGCCTTCGTCTTCAATCTCCTGCAAGTTCTCAATAACTTCCATAGGCGCACCCGAACGCATGGCAAAATCAATCAATTCGTCTTTTGTCGCCGGCCAAGGTGCATCTTCAAGCCATGAGGCTAATTCAAGTGTCCAATACATATTATATCTTTTACTAAATAACTAATTTAAATTCCAATTAAAGTAAATACAAACACTCTAATTTTGCTGCAAAGCAATAAAAAAAATCATCGTTTCGATAATTATTTGAAAATTTTAAATAGCTAAAAATGAGGTGATTAACTAAATAAGGAGGTTTGTTTAAAGCGTGTCGCGGCGTTTTTATGTCCGTTCTACCCAATCTCCTCCTTCTTTGATGAGGCTTACTAATTCCTGCACAGCGTTTTCTGAAGGCACATTTTTCTTAATAACCTCTTTGCCTTTGTATAAAGAAATTTTGCCTACACCTGTTCCCACATAGCCATAATCAGCATCTGCCATCTCGCCCGGACCATTAACTATACAGCCCATAATGCCAATTTTTACTCCTTTAAGATGGTCGGTAACCGTACGGATTTTAGCCGTTGTTTCCTGTAAATCAAATAGGGTACGCCCGCAACTTGGACAAGAAATATATTCTGTTTTAGAAATGCGAGTTCGTGCAGCCTGCAAAATACCAAAAGCAGTTGAGTTGCAAACCTGCGGAGATGCACAATTTTGCTGTTTAATCCAAACTCCGTCGCCAAAGCCATCTATCAATAAAGCACCAATATCTGTAGAAGAAAAAAGTTGAAAATCCTGTTCGGGTATATCTTTAAAGTTTCGTTTAATAATAACAGGAGTTTGGCATTTGTTTTCCTCTAAATAAACAAACATGCTGCGCAACTTACTCATGGCAAGTTCTTTCTCGCTATCAAAAACAAGAACAACAGTTTTATCTATATGCTGTATTACTTGCTGAGTTAAACTACTTGTATTAACAACAACAAAATTTAATTCACTTGATTTTTTCTTTTCGGCTTTAAAATATTCTTCAGCACAAAACAAAGGGTAACATTGGTTTTTGTTTGAGTGCCTTGCCCACACTTCTGCATTATATATTACACCCAATGTGCCGGGTAGTTCAAAATCTACTGTATTATTTCCTGCAAAAATAAAATCAGCAGCCTGTTCGGTTAGGTTCCATTTATCAAGTGGAACGGAGTAATTATATCCACAGGCAAATAAACTTGCTGCGGTAATTTTTTCTTTCGTACTGAAATCTGCAATAACGCGGGGAACGTTTTTAGCACCAATATTTAATACTTCCTGCGTATGGCGACGTTCATATTCATAAGGATTATATGGCAACTCAATATCATGTATCTTAGCTGTTGAAGACGTTAGATTATTATATCTATCTGCTAAAGATTTTGCTACCGGAATTTCAAACTCGGGCTCTTCGGTAAGTGAAACACGAATGGTATCTCCCAAACCATCCTCCAGCAAAGTACCAATACCCACTGCAGATTTAATACGCCCGTCTTCTCCATCTCCCGCTTCGGTAACACCTAAGTGCAAAGGGTAGTTACGGTTGGTTTCAATCATTTTTTGCACCAGCAATCTGTAAGCCTGCACCATTACCTGTGGATTACTGGCTTTCATGCTTAGAATAATATCATAGTAATTGTTCTCCTCACAAATGCGGAGAAATTCTAAGGCACTCTCCACCATACCAAGCGGCGTATCTCCGTAGCGGGATAATATCCTGTCGCTTAGTGAGCCATGATTAGTTCCAATACGCATGGCAGTACCATATTCTTTGCAAATTTTTACAAGCGGAGTGAAGCGTTTACGAATACGTTCCAGTTCAGCTTCGTAGGCACTATCGGTATGATCAATCTCTTCAAACTTCTTTTTATCGGCATAGTTACCGGGATTTACACGAACCTTTTCAATAATACGCGCTGCAAACTCAGCAGCATTGGGTGTAAAATGTATATCGGCACAAATGGGGGTATGATAGCCTTTGGCAACCAACTGTTTTTTTATTTCTTCTAAATTCTTGGCTTCGTTAATACTGGGGGCTGTAATACGCACCAATTCACATCCTGCCTCAATCATACGAATACTTTGTGCAACGGTTGCTTCCGTATCCATGGTATCGGTAGTGGTCATAGATTGCAGGCGAATGGTGTTGGTTCCCCCAATACCTAATGCTCCTACTTTTACTTCGCGGGTAATAAATCGGCTGTAGGCTGTAAGGCTGTTGCAATAAGGTTTTACAAGCATGAGGGCAAAGGTAGTAAAAAGAGGTATATTAAGAATGTGTTTTGCCGTTTAGAAAATAGTTATACCTTTACCTTCCAAAATATTAAACACAAATATAAACACATGAAAAAAATTCTACACTTATCCATCTTGTTTGCTTTGTTTTTATTTACCAATAAAGCAAATGCGCAAATAACTATAACCTACACCAATATGCCTGCTTCGGGAGATACGATACGATATTCTACCTGCAAGGCTACCTCTGTAAATTATACGGTAACAGGTGCAAATATTACTTGGAATTATGATACACTGGTTCCTACCGGGCAGGGTTTATATGATTACACTCCGGCATCGGCAACCCCTTATTTCTTTTATTTTACCGGAGGAGATTATGGGCTTGAGATAGCTGATTCTATTGGTTTTGCTACCTACGAGTTTCATAATGTTTATGATTTCTACAAAAACACAGCTTCTGCTTTTGAAACAAAAGGAATGGGTTTTACCTATAGCGGTCTTCCTTTAGAAGCTACATACAATCCCGCCGACCAGATATATGTTTTCCCTTTAATTTATTTAAACCATGATAGCACTCCCTATAAAGTTACGGTTGCACTTACAACTACTGTTTCATACTCTCAATTTGGCTATCGTATTACGGATGTAGATGGTTGGGGTACCATTAGCACACCCTATGATACTGCTGTGCCATGCATTCGTGTGGTTTCTACAACCTATGGTAAAGATAGTATACACTATGGTACTTTTGGTTTTGCTACACCTGATGTGCAACGCAGTTACAAATGGTTATCACTTACTGAAAAGATACCTGTATTAGAATTGGATGGGACATATAATGCAAGCTCGGGTGCCTTTACACCAACAAGTGCCAAGTACCGTGATGAGTACAGATATTTTGCCGGTATAAAACAAATAGTGGGAGTTACGAGTCAGGTAAGTGTATATCCTAATCCTACTTCTGGCGATTTATATATTCACACAAACAGTTTGGATGTATCAACCATAAACCTGTATGATGTTAACGGCGTGCAGGTGGCAGTCTATAACACCACCGGCATTATTACTAAAGTATCTATGCAAAGCCTTTCGAAGGGTTTTTACTATTACAGGGTAAGCACCAAAGATGGAACACAGGCAGCTACCGGAAAAGTAATTGTGATAAACTAATTGCTGATTGTTTTAACCACTACCGAATCGGGATATAACAGGAAGTAGTTTTCTTTTTCTATACGCACATCTGTTACGTTTTTAAAGGCAAGTTCTTTCTGACTTAAATCTTTTATGTTATACGATTTCAGTATGCCATCGCTGTAATAAAACAATATATTATCTTTTACCTGAAAGTGCTGCAAGCCTTTAACCGGAATGGTTTTAAAGTAAGTACCATATATATCAAATGCTAAAATACCCTCATCCGGATTGTTTAAATAAATAAAACCGTTATGCTCTATCATAAAATTTGGTTTTAAATCGGTGTGCAACAGTCGGTTTAAATTACCTGTGTTTACAACCGGTTTAAAGGTTTCATCCAAACGAACAAGCTCCATGTTCTGTCGGTTAAAAAACCAGATACCATTATTAAACGAATTGCAAATCAAATCGCTTTGCTCTAACCCATAATCCAATAAATTCATGGGGTCGCCATTCTGAGAAAGCAAATCATCTAAGATGAGTATGGTAGCAAAGTCTTTATAAAACAACAGTATGCGCAAGGGGTTGGTAGCATCCAGCGAAGCTATTTTGCCTGTGGTGTTGTTGCTGAATATTTTAAGTAAATCACCCGTTTGGCTGTACTTTTTTATCTCATCTCCTTTAATAAGGTAGGTGTTGCCCAGGTTATCGGTAGTAAAAAAATCGGCTTTGGCTTTTATGGTAAAAAGGGTTTTCAACCCATCATCGGTAGTAAACGAAAGTGCCATACATACAATGATTATAAACGATAAGGACTTGTATAATTTGCCTGCCTGCATAAAAATTCTTTTAACAATAATACTCATTTTTCTCTTCATTATAGACTTTAATAACCCAAACCCATACGCTTTTTCTGAGTGGTATTATACTGTAATACCTTAATTAGCATCTTTTACTACAGTTTGAGTGACTAAACCTGTAGGTGCAGTAGTTCAACCAATTGATGTAGCAACTACATCAATTGGTACTGTAGCTAAGCCCTAAACAAGCATAATGACAACCACAAAGAGAAAACCTGAAATCCCTTTTTTTGTTTAGTTGACCGTTTAATTGTTAAAATCGACCGTTAAAAAAGTTCTTCCAAAATAAACGTCTAAAAACTTGACAAGTGCCCTGCGATTTGAGTACCTTAGGGAGAGCAAGCAAAATAAGGCTCTTTGAAACGAAAAACAACAACAAGAAACTAAACAGGAACGTTTGAACTCCGAGCAAACAAGTTTGAATTAAAACGAAACAGGTTTGAACTCAAAGCAAACGTCTTTGAACGCAAACTAAACAGCTTTGTTATCAAAGCAAACAGGATTGAAGACAAAGCAGGAAGATTTGAACTAAAACGAAACAGGTTTGAATTCAAAGCAAACAGATAAAGCATCAAAGAAAACAGAATAATTAACCATATAAAAACAAAAATCATGACAACAACAAAGAAAAAAAGCACCGATTGGGTACCTCCACAATTACTACGGTTTAACTTGTGGCAAGGTACCTTTATGACAGAAATTCAACTAGTAACCATAGCTGCCATATTGGGCATACCGGCTGCAAAACTTGCGGCAGGGCTGGCATTGCAAACAAGCTATGTAAATGCGTATAACAATGCACCCCCGCATACGCATGCGGGGCACAGTTTAATTGTGGCGCGCAACGATGCTGCCAAAGCCTTAAAAAAATGGATTCGCCAAATTACAGCGCAGTACATTCGTAAAAACGATGGGCTAACCAACCAACAACTGATAGATATAGGTGTTATTACCGCCCCAGTTGGTACAGGCACACACAGCACTCCCACCCAAATTGCAGAACGCATGGCACCTGAGGTTGCGGTGGTAGAGGTAGTATCTAAAACACCGGGCACAGTTACCTTTACCTACACCCATGGCAAACCCGAAGGCATGCATCATTTGTTGGTACAGTATATTGTAGCGGCCGCCAATGCTGCTGCCCCAACCGGCGAGGATGCCTGCAACAAGCATTTGGAAATACAAAAATCGCCCTATACCAAAGATTTAACCAGAGAGAACTCGGGTATGCGCCTGTTTAGTTTTGCTGCCTGGGTAGATACCCGTGGGGTAATACATAGCTGGAGCAAGGTGTTTAGTTGTATTATAACCTGATTAGCGGTTGCCCCTCCGCTGTTGTGGCAAAAGTCCCTCGCTTTTGGTTTATAGGCGGGGGATTTTTGTTTGTAGCCCACCCTCACAAAATAAAAACAATCCCTATATTTAGCCTTTCTAATTTGTATGGACGTTAATAAAGAAGAGAAGGTGCTTATTATAGGTGCCGGTGGGCAAATAGGAGTAGAGCTTTTAGAAGAACTAAACAAACTATACGGCTCATCAAACGTGGTGGCTGCCGATGTGAAACAATCTCCGGCATTTGCCAACAATGCCTTCGAGGTGCTGGATGTACTTAATAAAGAACGCCTGCTGGAGAAAGTAAAAAAGCATCAAATAAAACAGGTTTATTTACTGGCGGCTTTGTTATCTGCCACGGCAGAAAAGAACCCTTTATATGCCTGGCAACTAAATATGCAGGGCTTGTTTAATGTATTAGAATTAGCCAAAGAAGGGCATATACAAAAGGTATATTGGCCCAGTTCTATAGCGGTTTTTGGTCCTACTACGCCCAAACAAAACACCCCGCAATATACGGTGATGGAACCTACCACGGTTTATGGCATCAGTAAACTTGCTGGCGAGCGTTGGTGCGAGTATTACTTTTTAAAACACGGCATAGATGTACGTAGCATACGTTATCCGGGCTTAATCAGCTATAAATCAGCACCAGGTGGCGGCACTACCGATTATGCCGTGCATATCTTTCACGAAGCATTAAAAACCAAGAGTTATGAGTGCTTTCTATCGGAAGATACCGCCCTGCCTATGATGTATATGCCCGATGCCATCAGGGCTACTATAGAAATTATGCACGCTCCTGCCGAAAAAATAAAAATACGCGGCTCTTACAACCTGGGTGGGATAAGCTTTAACCCCAAACAAATAGCCAATGAGATAAGAAAACATATACCTGATTTTAAGATTGCTTATAAACCCGACTTCAGGCAACAAATAGCTGATAGCTGGCCTCAAAGCATTGATGATAGGGAGACTCAGACAGACTGGGGATGGAAAAACACCTACCAATTACCCCAAATGGTAAGCTCTATGTTAGATAACTTAAAATAAATGAAACTTTTTCTTATTATTTACGTCTAAAGGGGCGTGGAGATATTATTAAGACTTATTAACAGTTTATCTATTATTATCTACCATCCGTCTAAAAGTTTTTATATATGAAGAAAATTATGTATATATTTGATAAAAGTTTGAGAATGAAGCTGAATTTTAGATGGATATTTTCGATTTTTGTGCTTAGTTATGGCTATGCACAACCTCAATCGTTTGAATTAGATCCTTCTAACGGAAAAGACTCTATTAATATTATAGATTTTCAGGGATTAAAACAAGGCAGATGGATTACCTTCGGTAAATCTAAGCCAAATAGCTGCTATCAGGCTACTTCAAAAGTAGATGAAGGTAAATATACCGACAATAAGAAGAATGGCATTTGGAAAGAATACTTCTGTAACGGAAATACCAAAAATAAAATTACTTTTCAAAACGGAAGACCGGATGGATACGCCATCATGTATCACGAAAATGGTAAAATATCTGAAGAAGGAACCTGGAAAGTAAACAAATGGGTGGGTAATTACAAGTTGTATTACGATAATGGAAACGTGCAGCAGGAGTTTACCTTTAACCCCGGTGGAAAAAGAGAAGGTCCACAAAAGTATTATTATGAGGATGGTCAAAAACAAATAGAAGGTAACTGGAATGGTGGTAAGGAAAGTGGCGTTGTTACTGAATATTACCCTAACGGAGATGTAAAAAAGACAGTAAATTATAACAACGGAGATGCTGATATAGCTTCTATTAAAACGTTTGAACCTAAAAAACCACTACCGGCTGTTGTTCCTGAAAAAACGGATACCAAAGTGGTAATGGTTGACCCAAAAAATGAAACACCTCAAGACCCTAAGGCAAAACTGCCTACGGTATTAAATGGTCCAAACGTATTATACAATAAAAACCGCCAAAAGATTAAAGACGGTATTTTTAAAGATAATCGTTTTATAGATGGAAAAAACTACAAGTATAATGATGATGGGATACTTTTACGAATTGAAATATATAAAAACGGTGCTTATATAGGAGATGCACAAATAGACGATTAATTTACTGTTTTATAAAAACAAATTAAACCCTGTTTTCAACAGAAAGCAGGGTTTTTTATTTATCTTAGCGCTCCTTTTTTAAAAAGGTATTATGAGCAAAAAATATACTGAATACAAGCAACTGAATCTTTCGCAAATAGGAAAAGATGTTTTAAGGCTTTGGGAAGAAAACAAAACCTTTGAAAAGTCTATTTCCGAGCGTGAAGGCAAAACTCCATTTGTTTTTTACGAAGGCCCGCCCAGTGCCAATGGCATGCCCGGCATACACCATGTAATGGCGCGTAGTATTAAAGATATATTTTGTCGCTATAAAACCATGCAGGGCTTTCAGGTAAAACGCAAAGCAGGGTGGGATACACATGGTTTACCTATAGAGTTGGGCGTTGAAAAGGCATTAGGCATTACTAAAGAGGATATAGGCAAGAAGATTACCGTTGAACAATATAATCTGGAGTGCCGTAAGGATGTAATGAAATATACCGATAAGTGGGAAGACATTACCAACAAAATGGGCTACTGGGTTGATATGAAAGACCCTTACATTACTTACGATAACCGTTATATAGAAAGTGTTTGGTGGTTATTGAACAATCTCTACGAGAAGAATTTATTATACAAAGGTTTTACCATACAGCCATACTCACCTGCCGCAGGAACAGGCCTATCTTCTCACGAATTAAACCAACCGGGTTGTTACCGTGATGTGAAGGACAGGACGGCTACGGTGATGTTTAAGGTAATTAAGAATTCAGAATTTAAAATTCAGAATTTAAAAGATAGTAAAGAAGATATTTATTTTCTTGCTTGGACGACGACACCTTGGACATTACCATCTAACACAGCATTGGCAGTTGGAAAAGATATAGATTACGTTTTGGTACGAAGATTTAATTCTGCATATAAAATTGTAAATGTCATTATTGCAAAGGAGCTTTATTCAAAATATTTTGAGAAGGCAGATAAAGTAAGATTTTTTGAAGGAATTGATGTTGAACAACCAGAGTATGATGATATTTTTGAGTGGTACATGATACATCAATCTAATATGGAGTCAGAAGGAAAAATCCTACTTCAAAAATATTTGTCAGACTTCCATAAAAAAGGTAAAGAACTTGGGAAAATCATTTCGGAATTTAAAGGTGCTGACTTAGCAGGAATAAAATATGAGCAGTTACTTCCTTTTGTTCAACCAACAGATGGTGATGCATTTAAAGTTATTGTTGGAGATTTTGTAACCACAACAGATGGTACAGGTATCGTACATATTGCCCCTTCTTTTGGTGCTGATGATTTTAGAGTAGCTAAACAAAACGGTATAGGCTCTTTAACTTTAGTAGATAAGCGTGGTAAGTTTTTACCTGAAGTAAAAGACGATATCTTTTTATACGGAGAAGAATTTGTAAAAGAAGCCTACTTAAACGATACTAAAAAGAAAACAGAGTTTGAAAAACAAAAGAAAATATTAGAAGCTAATCATAAAATAAAAGACCTTAAAGTTTACCTGAGTGTTGATGAACGTATTGTTTTAAAATTACAGGAAGAAGGTAAACTGTTTAAAAAGGAAACCTACGAGCACAGCTACCCGCATTGCTGGCGTACAGATAAACCGGTATTGTATTATCCGCTTGACAGTTGGTTCATAAAAACTACTGCCTTAAAGGATAGAATGATTGAGTTGAACAAAGCCATTAACTGGAAACCTGAATCAACGGGTACAGGACGTTTTGGAAGCTGGTTAGAGAATTTGAATGACTGGAATTTATCACGTTCGCGCTTTTGGGGCATTCCTATTCCTATCTGGACAAGCGAAGATAAAACGGAACAGCTTGTTATCAATTCTGCTGAAGAATTAAAAAAACAAATTGATAACGCGGTTGCTAAAGGTTATATGGAAAAAAATCCTTTGGCGGCATTCAAGCCGGGAGATAACTCTTCTGAGAACTACTCCACATTTGATTTGCATAAACCTTATGCCGATACAATTGTATTAGAGAAGAATGGTAAGAAGTTATTCCGCGAACCTGATTTGATTGATGTGTGGTTTGACAGCGGCGCTATGCCTTATGCGCAATTGCATTACCCGTTTGAGAATAAAGATTTAATAGATAACAAAAAATATTACCCTGCTGATTTTATTGCGGAAGGCGTTGACCAGACCCGTGGCTGGTTCTTTACACTTCATGCCATTGCCACCATGTGCTTTGACTCGGTTGCATACAAGAATGTTGTTTCGAATGGATTAGTGCTTGATAAAAATGGCAACAAAATGAGCAAACGCTTAGGTAATGCCGTTGACCCATTTGAAACCATTGAGAAATTTGGTGCAGATGCTACACGCTGGTATATGATTACCAATGCCGCACCTTGGGATAATTTAAAATTTGATACGGAAGGAATTAGCGAAGTGCAACGCAAATTCTTTGGAACGCTTTATAATACCTATTCATTCTTTGCACTTTATGCCAATGTGGATGGGTTCAATTATAGTGAAGCTGAAATTCCTGTTGGTAAAAGACCTGAAATCGATCAATGGATTTTATCAGAGTTAAATTCGCTGATAAAAAATGCGGATGAAGCATTTAGTAATTATGAACCACATCGTGCAGGAAGAACCATAGAATATTTTGTAGATGAGCATTTAAGTAACTGGTACGTGCGTTTATGCCGCCGTCGTTTTTGGAAAGGAGATTATTCCGAAGATAAAATTGCAGCTTATCAAACCTTATACCGTTGTTTGGAAGTAATAGCCCAGTTATCTGCACCTATTGCACCCTTCTTTACCGACAGGTTATTTAATGACTTGAATGCCATTACTGGTCGCCAGAAAGCAGCATCCATTCATTTGAGTGATTTCCCTAAAGCCGATGAAAAATTAATTGATAAGGAACTGGAAGAACGTATGGAGCTTGCCCAAAAGATTTCTTCTATGGTGTTATCCATCCGCAAAAAAGAAAACATAAAGGTTCGTCAGCCTTTAAACAAAATACAGATTCCTGTATTGGACGAGCATTTCCGCACACAGGTTGATGCTGTAAAAGATTTGATTTTAGCTGAGGTTAACGTAAAGGAAATAGAGTTTGTAGATGAAAGTCAGACACAAATTGTAAAAAACCTTAAGCTGAACTTTAAGACCTTAGGTAAAAAATGCGGCAAGCACATGAAAGCTGTTCAGGCTTTTGCAAACCAACATCAGGTTGAAATTATTTCTCACATCGAAAAAACAGGTAAATACGCTGTAAATATTGATGGGGAGGAAATAGTGCTTGAAACTGAAGATGTAGAGATTATTCCGGTAGATATACCGGGTTGGAAGGTGGCAAATAGTGGTCCGGTTACGGTTGCCCTTGATATTACCCTAACTGAGCCTTTAAAACAGGAAGGTATTGCAAGAGAGATAGTTAACCGCATACAAAACATGCGAAAAGACAAAGGATTTGAGGTTACAGATAAAATTTACGTGAAGGTATTGCAAAATGATTACCTGAATGATGCTATAAAAAATAATTTAAGCTATATTTGCTCAGAAACTCTAACGGGTAATTTAGAAATGGTTGAGGCTTTGGATTTGAATTCTGGAATACTTGTTGAAGTTGATGATGCTGTGAGTACTTATGTAAGCATAGAAAAATTAAATTAAAAGTATTATACCATGAGTAAGAAAAAAGACAAAAAAGAAAAAGCTGCTAAGAAAGCAAACAAACCTGCCGCTAAAAAAACAGTTGCTAAAAAGCCTGTAAAAAAGGTAACTAAACCTGTTGCTAAAAAAGTATCACCTACTCCAAAAGCAAAAACTAAACCAACACCCAAAGCAAAACCTGCTGTGGTAAAAACCAAAATAAAGAAAGCTGAAGTGAAGAAGACTGTAAAAAAAGAAGTAGTGAATAAGATTGTTTCTAAGAAAGAAGAAATTAAACCAAAAAAAGCAACCCCTGTTGTATCCCCATCTAAAGCAAAGAAGTCCTCTAAAAAATCAAAATCTATGGATGCTGATATGGATGGAGAAGAATTGGATGTTGATACAGAAATTTTAGAAATAGATCCAGAAGCAATGCCGATTTATGAGGATGATATTGAAGAAGTTGTTGTTGAGGAAAAAGCAAAAGAAAAGGATAAAAAACCTAAGAGAAGAAGATCAAGAGGTGGTAGAATAGGAATGAAAAAATCGTACGATTCTGAAGATTTTGTACGTAAGCAAGTTATAAAAATAGATTTAACTAAATCCCTAATTAAAAAGCCTAAAAAGGAAGAGCCTACGCCTTTCATAAATAATAAGGATACTCGTACCAGATATAATGATAAAGAGCTGAATGAGTTTAAAGGAATTATTGTAGATAAATTAAATGAAGCAAAAGCCGATTACGATTTATTGAAACAAACTTTAACTAATACCGATAACCACGGAACGGATGATACATCACCAACCTTTAAGTTATTAGAAGATGGAAGCGATATGTTATCTAAAGAAGAGGTTGCACAGTTAGCTTCCCGTCAGGAAAAATATATTGTATCCTTACAAAATGCTTTGGTGCGTATACAAAATAAGACTTATGGCATTTGCCGTGTTACGGGGAAATTAATTCCAAAAGAACGTTTACGTAGTGTACCGCATGCAACACTAAGCATGGATGCAAAAATAAATCAGTATGGTAATTAATTACTTTATATATCTCATAAAAAAGCCTTTCAATTAGTGAAAGGCTTTTTTGTTTTCTATATAATTCTTGGCCTATTTATTCGTTCCAACGAAAGGAATTTACTTCAATTCCTGCCAAGCTCAATGCTCTATCTGTAACAGTCTTGGCAAGTTCTTCGAATGTTTTCGGTTTACTGTAAAAAGAAGGTGATGCCGGACAAATAATACCTCCTGCCAACGTAATTGCCTCCATATTTTTTATATGGATTATATTGAGAGGAGTATCACGGGTAAGGAGAATTAATTTTCTTCTTTCCTTCAACATCACATCGGCAGCGCGTGTAACCAAATCATTGCTGATACCCGCAGCTATTCTTCCTAAAGTACCCATACTGCATGGACAAACAATCAATGCTGTATAAGAAGATGAACCTGATGCAAAGGGTGCATTAAAATTCTTCTTCTCGTAAAAGGTAAAAGGGTATTTAGTGTAGTCTGTATTATTTAATTCATATTCCCATACCTGCTTGGCATTATCACTCATTACAACAGCTATGTTTTTAAATAGTTCTTTATGTTGTAATAAAGTATCAAATAAAACTTTTGAGTAGATAGCACCACTTGCACCCGTAACCGCAATGGCAATATTAGTTTTATTGTCCATTAGGAGTTGTAAGGCCGGTTGCCGTAACATTTTTTGAAGGCAGGATATAATTTAGGGTTAGCATTAAACAATTATTATAACCTCCCTTATTAAATAATCCACCTAAGATACCACGCCAAACACCACCTGAGACAGCAGGAAAAGGTTGTGCAGGCACTAAAGAATACTCAAAGCGTATGTTAACTAAAAGATTGGAACTAAGCTTGTACCCTGCACCTAATAAAAAACTATAATCAAACCTGTTGTATGGATAAACAGGTGTTACAGGCCCAATTTGGGTTCTATCATAAGGAGGGTTTTTATATAAGAAACCTACTGCTCCACCAACTTCTGCCTTAAAACGTTTATAATTTATTTTTAAGTAAATGGGAACTTCCAAGTAGTTTAAGCGTATAAGCGTAAACGGATTATTAGGATTGTTGAGCGAAGCCGAATCTGTCCGGTAATTACTCCTCAACCCTTTTTGCAACAAGGTAAGCATAAACTCCAATTCAAATATTCTTGATAAACGGCGATTAATACCTGCTCCCAAAAAATAACCTAAGTGCTTATAGCCTGAATAATTATCTCCATCAATTTGAGAGCCGCATAAACCTACAGCAAATACAGGTCTGAATGCTTGGTCAATAGCTTTAATCTGACCTTGGGCTTTTAAATAATTGGTTGCTAAACAAAATGAAAAGATGATTAAAAAGGCTTTCTTCTTCATAAATTATCTTGCTGCTATTTTCTTTGAAGGATTTATTAGCTGTAAAACTTCTTCCGTAATGGCACTTACCGATAAGCCAACTTCTTCATACAGTTCTTTAGGTTCTCCGTGTTCAATAAATTCATCCCCTATGCCGAGGCGTTTAACCTGAGCAGAGTAATTATTATCACTCATAAACTCAATAACGGCACTACCAAAGCCACCCAGTATACAGCCATCTTCAATAGTAATTACTTTTTTATACGTAGCAAAAACTTCATGCAGCATTTGCTCATCCAATGGTTTTACAAAACGCATATCGTAATGCGCTACACTTATATTTTGTTCCTCTAGTTTTTTAATAGCTTCTGTGGCTGTGTTGCCAATATGTCCGATAGAAAGAATAGCAATATCTTTTCCGTCTTTTAGTCTTCTTCCTTTACCAATTTCAATTTCTTCGAAAGGTGTTTTCCAGTTCACCATCATGCCATTACCGCGCGGGTATCGTATGCTGAACGGAACTGCATTTTTTTCTAATTGTGCAGTATACATAAGGTTGCGCAACTCCTGTTCATTCATGGGTGCTGAAACCACCACGTTGGGTATGCACCGGAAGTACGCTAAATCAAAAGTACCGTGATGTGTAGCCCCATCAGCACCCACCAAACCGCCTCTGTCTAAACAAAATACTACATGCAGTTTTTGTATGGCCACATCATGTATTACCTGATCGTAAGCACGTTGCATAAAGGAAGAGTATATATTGCAGAAAGGAATTAGACCCTGCGTAGCCAAGCCTGCTGAAAAGGTTACGGCGTGCTGCTCTGCTATACCCACATCAAAAGCTCTGTCGGGCATAGCTTTCATCATAATATTTAGAGAGCATCCACTGGGCATAGCCGGCGTAATCCCCATTATCTTATTGTTCCTTTCTGCAAGTTCAACTAAGGTAAAACCAAACACATCCTGATATCTGGGTGGTTGCGGCTCGGTAGGAGTAATCTTAATAATCTCTCCGGTATCTTTATTAAACAAGCCCGGCGAGTGCCAAACAGTTTCATTTCCTTCTTCAGAAAATTTGTAGCCTTTACCTTTTTTAGTAAGTACGTGCAGTATCTTAGGACCGGGTATATCTTTTAAATCTTTAAGTACTTGTACCATGCGTTGTACATCATGCCCATCAACCGGACCAAAGTACCTGAAGTTTAAAGACTCAAATAAATTACTTTGTTTAAGCAAGGAGCTCTTCATGGCTAATTGTACTTTTGAAACAATTTCACGAGCATTTCTGCCAAACCTACTAAGTTTACCAAGCTGCTTCCACACCTCGTCTTTAACGTGGTTGTAGGTATGTGACGTAGTAATATCTGTAAGATAATCTTTTAGTGCACCCACGTTGGGGTCTATACTCATGCAATTATCATTAAGCACCAGCAGCAAATTAGTGTTTGTTGAACCCGCATGGTTCAAACCTTCAAACGCAAGGCCCGCTGTCATGGCACCATCGCCAATAACCGCTATATGATGTTTATCTTTTTGATTGAGGTAATTAGAAGCAACCGCCATGCCCAATGCGGCAGATATGGAAGTAGAAGAATGTCCTACGCCAAAGGTATCATATTCGCTTTCGCTGCGTTTAGGAAAACCACTTACACCTTTGTATTTGCGGTTGGTATGAAACTCATCTCTTCTTCCAGTAAGTATTTTATGTCCGTATGCCTGATGCCCTACATCCCAAACTAACTGGTCGTAGGGAGTATTAAATACATAATGCAACGCAGTGGTAAGTTCTACCACACCTAAGGAAGCACCAAAATGCCCACCTTTAACGGATACTAAATCAATAATATACTGACGCAACTCATCGCATAGTTGCTCTAATTGCCTTTCGCTAAGTTTTTTTAAATCAGCAGGTGAATTTACCTTGGCTAATAATGGACCGGGAACAAAACCTTCTCCTTTTACAATTTGCATCCCTCAAAGATAGTAATTTGCCTGCAAGCGATAAAACAGAGTTAATATTTTGTGTTAAAAGAGTTTAAACAATCATGAATAGTAGATACAGTACAAAAATAAAGTTTTCTTAACAATTCAAAAAAAAGATTAAATTTGTTAGTATGATGAAGAAAACTATACTACTGCTTATTTCTTCATTCAGTTTTTTGCTTATACACTCTCAAAGCAGTAATTACTGGCTGCAATCTGCCGGAAGCCCTAATGTAGATGAGAATTTAGACATTACCAAAGATAATAATAACAACCTGATAAGTATAGGGTATTTTACAAATACCATCACTTTTCCATCAGGAACACATTTAACTTCTGTAGGTTCAGGCACCAGTGATGTGCTTATACAAAAAACAAACCCACAGGGGCAGGTTATATGGGCCGTGCAGGCAGGCGGCCCTGGTGGTGATAGAGGTATATCGGTTGCCTGCGATGCTTCTGGTGATATATACGTAACAGGCTATTATTATGGCACTGCACAATTTGGCAGCTTAAGTTTAACTTCTGTAAGTGGTGCACAAAATATTTTTATTGCCAAGCTAAACTCTTCAGGAACCTTTTTATGGGCAAAAAGTGCAGGTGGTACTATGGGTAACGACCCTTATGCCATTGCCGTTGATAATTCCAATAATGTTATTGTAACCGGTGAATTTCAAGGTACTTCTACTTTCGGCACACAGTCGTTAACCAGTATGACTAACCCTT
Source organism: Candidatus Saccharimonadota bacterium (assembly GCA_903970545.1). GTDB lineage: Bacteria > Bacteroidota > Bacteroidia > B-17B0 > Aurantibacillaceae > PALSA-968. Next base: position 22,270 of record CAJCJB010000272.1, read on the forward strand.
ATACTAATAGCCCTTCCTTTGATGTATTTACCTGTAAGTATGATGTGAACGGTAATTTTCAGTGGGTACAGCAAGGTGCTGCACATCTTGACGATAGAGGTATGGATATAGGAACCGATGCCAGTGGAAACATTTTTGTTTGCGGGCAGTTTTCTGACACCATAACTTTTGGTGTTACGCATTTAAACACCATACAAAATGCTGTTTTTATTATAAAATATAATGCTGTCGGAGCAGAACAATGGTTTGTTAGAGCAGGTGCTATCAGCAGCATTGCTAACGCATTGGCAGTTGATAATAGTAATAATGTGTATGTAACCGGTGATTATACAGGTAACATTGTGTTTTTTGGGACACCAAATAATACATTAGCCGGAGCCTATGCTAACCGCATTTTTTTAGTAAAGTATAGTAATAGTGGAACGTATTTGTGGGGGAAAGAAGATGCCAGCAGTTCTTATGTTTCATCTAAAGATGTGGATATTGATGCAAACCAAAACCCCTGTATGTTTGGCGAGTTTGTTTGCAAAATGGATGATTACAGCACTTTGGCAGGAGGCACGGGTATGTTTAATAGCATTGGTTATAATGATTTATTTATGTGCCAGTATGATAATACCGGAAACAGACTATGGGCAAGAAACTTTGGGGGACCTTATACCGATGCTGCACACGGCATTGTTTTTACAACTAACAGTACGCCCTATGTTTGCGGGAGTTATATTTACAAATTAGATGTAGATACTAAATACAGCCCGTTTAACGTTTTAGATTATTTCGGATACTATTATGATACATGGGTTTCATCTCATAACTGTAACAATAGCAAGGCATATTATTATGGTGCAAACGCTGATGGCTTTAGCGATTGTTTCATATTGCACGGCGTAGATAGCACTTGCCCCTATTATGATTATTACTACCGTACCGGAGCCGGATGCCAAAAAAACTTTGTACCGGGTTGCATTGATGACTACACATATCATTGCCCTGATACCTTAACATTTTGTGGACCAAATACTATTACTACTAACCCTTATACTGGAGATATAGGAGGCGTTGGTCCTTTCTACCACTATTCATGGAATACCGGAGATACTTTGCAAACTAATTATATAACCTTAAGTGGAAATTATTCTTGTGTGATGACTACGGCTGACGGCTGCTTTACATCTCAGGATACGGTATATGTAAAAGTAAATCCCGTACCTGTAATACAGCCACCTAATATTACCGATAATTTAGGAATTAATGTAAACCAACCTCCTGCAACACACCCTATTATAGTATGCGGCGCACAGACTTTTACACTAACAGGCAGCAATATACAGGGCTGCTCTTATTCATGGTCAGGACCTGGAATTATATCTACATTTAGTACAAGTTGTGTTGTTAATCAAGCGGGATATTATTATTTTACATTAACAACAACAAATGCTTTTGGTTGTTCAGCATCAAATTCAAATTATGTTTATATTCAGTTTGACACGCTTAACCATGTAGTTCCTAAAACAAATATGCCTGACACCTTTACTGTTTGCAAAGGGGTTTGTATTAATTATTTTATATATGATAGTCTTTCTAATCCTACAGCTATTAATCCCTATAACCCTTTTACCAGTTTAATAAGTATAACTACTACCAGTACCGTCGTTACAGGCTTTCCTTATTCACCTCAAAATAACTTGTCACTATCTATCTGCCCAACTGTCACAGGATGGATTACCTTAAACGTTAAATATGTGTTTTCAAGTCTTTGTGGTAAAGACTCTGTTTATTTTCATCACCAGGTGTATGCTATTGTAAATCCCCTTCCTCCTCCGCCTGTTGTTACGGTAAATATTAGCGGCAATACCTTGCTTTGTCCGGGAGATTCTAGTTTATTAGTAGCTACTTATACTGTAAACCCTACTACACATATTTCTACTGTTACGTCGGGTCATGATTCTACATGGATTCAAGCCGGAGGCTTTTGGGGATTTTCAGTAACTGCCGTTGACACTTTAAATGGATGCATAAATAGTGGTGGGGGAAATCAATCTGTTTTTGCTTCAACAACTCCCAACCCTTATGTAAGCATGAATCCATCTGATGGTATTGTTTGCCCGAATGATTCTGTTCAGCTTACTTGCTCATTCCCAAGTGGAGTTTCCTATCAATGGTATGGCCCTTCGGGTATTATTACGCATACTACTTCCATTATATACGAGCATATACCGGGCTATTATTACTGTGTCGCCACTAATAGTAGTGGTTGCAAAATGACTTCAAATACTGTAGAAATACAGAATTATAATACACCTTATTTAATTGCTCTGCCACAAGCAGTTGTATGTCCGGGGCAAACAGTTGTCCTACAGGTAATAACTGGTGATACAAACTCTATACACTGGTTAGCACCTTTAAGTGGTAATAGCACTCATCAAACGGTTTCAACAAGCGGAACCTATTCTTGTACGGTAACTATGTGCAGCGTAACAACTACATGTAGTATAGCCATCACGGTATCTCAACCTGTTGCCCATATTACTATCTCCGGTTCAACAACCATTTGTCCGGGAGATTCGGTTTTACTTACTGCCAATACAGGTATGATTTCTTATTTATGGCTTCCTACAAATCAAACTACAGACAGTATTTATGCCTATGCTTCGGGTACTTATGTTCTTATCACTTCTGATGCAAATGGTTGTCAGGCACAAGATAGCGTTAATATTATTTATAATCCAAGTGCTCCGATAGCTCCCACCACAACCAACGATAGTATTTGTTGGGGTGCTTCGGCTAATTTGCAGGCAAGTAATACAGGTACTTATACCGTACAATGGTATGCTCAGGCTTATAGTGGTTCTGTAGTCAATACAGGAAGTAATTATGACACACCTCCCCTTTATGCCAACACAACTTACTATGTATCTGTTGAAAATGCTTCAGGTTGTCATTCAATCAGGCAAACTGCTAATGTGTATATTAAACCAACATCTATAACACCAACCATAAGTGCAACAAATCCATCTTTATGTTATGGGGATACATTGTATTTGCATGCAAATACAGTAACAGGTGCTTCTTATAGTTGGTCTGGACCTAATAGTTTTACTTCATCGCAAATCAATCCACAAATTAATTCGGTAACTCCGGCTGCAAGTGGTACATATTCACTTTTTATAAGTGGAAGTGGTTGCACAAGTCCGATAGCTACATTAACTGTAAATGTAATTCAAGTAAATGTCCCCAGTATTATACTTGGAAATGATTCTGTTTGTCAGGGTAGCTCTTTAATTATAGGGTCTCAGTCAACAACAACAGGGGTTAACTATAGTTGGACGGGACCAAATAGTTACACTGCTTCCACTCAAACATTTACCATTACAAATGTTGCCAATATAAATGCCGGAACATATACCCTGCAAACAAATATAGGTGTTTGCAAAAGCCCGATTGATACAGTAACTATTTTTGTAAAACCCTTGCCAAATGCTGCTATACATATTAAAACTACTTTATGTGTAGGGGACAGCTTGGCTTTATCCGCAGTGGTTACACCAACAACAGCAATTATAAGCTGGACAGGTCCTGCGGGCTTTCATTCTAATTTAGCTTCGCCTGTAATAAACCCTTTAAACGTATCTAATACCGGGTATTATGATTGTTATTGCACTTTTAATGGTTGTGGCAGAAAAGATTCTATAAAAGCTACCGTAAACGCTATGCCCGGTCCTATAGTTAGTGATACATTTATTTGTGGTAATGGAGTAAGTATTAATGCAACTTACCCTAATGCTATAAATTATTTATGGAGTGATGGAAATACTGATTCTGTTCATACGCTGAATACCTCTGGTACTTATTGGATAACCTATACACTTAGCACCAGTTGTATTTTTACAGATACATTCCATATTACTATAAAAGAAAATGTCTTAATTGATACGCTTCCTAATATTGTTACTCCTAATAACGATAACAAGAATGATTTTATTGATTTTGGTAAATATCAGTTCTCAACCTTTCAGATAGACATATACAATCGTTGGGGTAATAAGATATTCGAAAGCTCAGACCCTAAATGTATCTGGTATCCAACATGCGTAGATGGAACCTATTTCTACATTATTAACTATACCATTGAATGTGGTGTTGAAGACAAGCAAAAAATACGAAGAGGCTTTATTACTGTAATAAGATAGATAGGCATTTTAGATTAATGCTGCACTACAATCTTTTGTATAGAAAGTATTTGTTGTTGTTTATCTTTCAGTGTAATAAAATAAACCCCGTTTGCTAAGCTGCTAATATCGATACTTGTTTTAGGTGTTGTTTTTTCAAATACCATTTCTCCTAAGGAGTTGCAGATAATAATAGTGTCGATTTCTTTATCCGTATGTATAGTAATGTTGCCATTTGTTGGATTGGGATAAACTGTTATTTGATTAGGGATGCTTGCTATTTGGTTAATGCCTGTTGTAGCTGCTGTTCCTTTTAAAATAATAGCTGTGGTAGATAAAGCAGGTAAAGAAATACTTAGTGAGTTAGAAGTTACCGTTACCGTACTTGTTTGTAAAGCATTGTTGGTATTAGAAACAAATGTTTCGGTAGAGGGTAATCCGCTTAATTGTTTTGCAATATAATTACCATTCGTTACTGTAAAGTTGGCAAGGTTTAGGTTTACAGTATGTGCTGCTGTTAGGTTTCTGTTTACCAAAATAACCGTCATAGAATCTGCAGTAGTATTTATGGAAGAGTAGGCAGAAACATCATGTTGATTAGTTGAAGTAGATTGCACACGCGTTGGTTTACCATAGCAACTAAACAAGTGCAGGGTTTCCCACATACCGGGATACCAATACCAAGGCGAAAAGTATTCTACGTTGTTATCGGCAAAAGTGCCCAGCATAGATGCATAAGCATTTGCAGTTACGTTGGCACTGTTATTCGTTAAGCCAAATTCTGATATGGCACAGGTAACCCCATTATTAGGTCCCATGTATTGGGTAAGCCAAGCATTAACTCTGCCAAAAACATATTCTTGCGTAATGCTGTTATCCCATCCCGAAGGGCTTGTGGTTTTTACTCCGTTTGCTCCCGGGTAGCTATAGGTAGTATCATAATAAACCCTATACCCTTGCACAATATCTGAATCGTTAGTCTCGCCTGGATAGCTATGTATATCAATCACATCTAATAATCTTACACCGGTAGC
>CAJCJB010000273.1 GCA_903970545.1 Candidatus Saccharimonadota bacterium
TGATGAAAAGCTTTATAAAAATGCTTTCGGATAATATTGCAGATAAAGAAAAGCAACTCATAAACCTGGCATACAGCTCCGTTCGCAAGCGTGTGGCTGATGCCTTGTTGCTGTTGCAAAGCCGTTATGATAACAATAAAGATAAAAGTTTCAGCATCTCTATTTCGCGCGAAGACCTTGCCAATATTGTGGGCACAGCTACCGAATCGTTAATAAGAACCCTGAGCGATTTTAAAGAAGAAAAACTGGTAGAAATAAAAGGCAGCAACATTACCATTACCAATTTAGATAAGTTAAAGAAACTAAGAGCTTAAGCCATTTTCATAAAATCGCTTAAATCCTTTCCTTCGTCATTTTGTTGTTTTAGAGTCCAGTTATCGGTAACACTGGTTTCAATCCAGCTACCGGCTGATTTTCTAAATACCTGTGCAGAAATACCAAACAGGGTTTGAAATTGGGTTTCTAAATCAGATACCTTCATGCTTTCTTTTACTTCGAGCTTTCCGTTGGCATGTTTATCACGAATTTGTTTTAAAGTAAGACTTGCATTAAGCATGTCTTTTTTAGGGTTGCCCTGATGAGCCTTGTGTGCATGTTTAAAAAACTCGAGTTTTAAATAAGGAAACATGGCATTAAACTCCTGCTGTATAGCAGAAATTTTTTGGTTATCGTCTATCATCAATATCATATTTCGTTACTTATTTTATGTTGTTATTTTTACCATAATCCGCCAATACTATCCTGCTCCATATTCTCTTCATGAATTTCGGGAGGTATTGAAAGAACAGGAATTAACGAATCGTTTATTAACTGATGCGCATACGACCCTAAAATAAAGCGGGAAAACTCAGCACTTTGGTCAGACATGGTAATGATTAGATCTGCCTTTTTCTTTTTAGCATAATATAAGGTGGTTTTAGCTTTATTTTCGCTTGTCTTAATTTCAGCAGTACAGGTAATTTTTTCTGCCTGAGCTAATTTTTGTATTTGCGGCAAAATAACTTCCAGTTTAAATTTGTGTTGCGTATCGTTTTTTGCCAATAAGCCCAGTATATGCAAATGCGCACCATATTTAGCGGCAAGTTGTATGGCAAAGTGTACTTTTTGCCTTGAGTGTGCAGATAAATCAATTGGAAGAAGAATATTTTGATAGCCAAGTTTGGGCGATATGGTTCTGATGGTCATAACGGGTACAGATGATTTAGTAAGCAGGCGATATGAATTGCTGCCTAAAAACAAATCGTTGGTAGAATCGCCTCCCTGAGTTCCCATAATAATGATGCCTACTTTATGTTTTTCACTTACTTTTACAATTTCAGAAGTTATACTACCCATTGAAACAATGGGTGCAACTTGTATGCCATATTCATGACTGATGCTTTTAGCCAGTGTAGTCAGTTTATCTTCCAGAAATTCTGTAATTACCGAAGTGTCTTTCAGTTTAAGAGCTGGCATGATAATATCAAGCAATTCTGATTTTCGTTGCACATGCAGTAGTATAAGTTTGCCTTTGGTATGCTTAGCCAAAAAGGCGCCATGATTTATAGCACGCATGCTTGTTGTCGAAAAATCAATAGGGATTAAAATTTTATTTGTATTTAAGTTTATCATATTATGGTTTATTAATTATTATTCGTGAATGGCCATTACCGGAACCTTTGTGTTAAAGGCAATGTTTTGTGTGTTTGATTCGGCAAAGAGGTTATAAAACAAAGAATGCTTCTTGCTGATTATGACAACCAAATCAATAAACCGCTCCAAATTGAATTCATTGATTCCTTTTTCAAGATTCTTGGCAGGTACAACCTCTATGTTATAGTTTACATTATTAAGTTTTATAGCTTTTTTTACCGGATTAAATAGTTCTTCTTTAGTTCTGCAATGCAATACATCTACTTTTGGTTTTAGGGTTTTAATTAAAAATTCAAACTCTTTTAAAGAAGATAAATGTAGTTTCTCATTATTATCAACTGCCAATACAGCATGTGTAAGCGTATGTTTTTTAAACTGTTCGGGAACTATAATTACAGGAGCATTTAATTTACCCGCTATATCAACCCCATGACTACCATATACTTTTTTATAAAAGTGATTTTTTTCTGCCAAGCCCATCACAATTAGTTTTACCTGATGGTGTGCTATAAATGTTTTGATTTCTTTTTTGAAAGAACCTGAGCTTACAAAAGTTGTTATCTCTACTTGCGGAAAAGATTTCTTTAAATCTTCTAACTGCTTCTTTGCTTTATGCTCATGCTGTCTTTTTTTTCTGTACATATCCATTAAAAACAAACCGCTGTTGGCATGTATCCACGATACATCATTCAAATTAAACAGCACAAGCCTGCATTTATATTTATCAGCAAGCATGGCTGCATAAGCGCAAGCGTTTAAAGATGATTTACTAAAGTTGGTTCCGGTAACGATTGTTTGCATAATTATATTTATTTAATGTTTAAAAAATGGTCGAAACCAAACCTGTTACATTCATTAGGAAAGAATAATAACAGGATTACTAATAATAAACGAGAGAAAACATATTGCATATCCCACATAGGACGTATAAGCGAAAAGGCCACACACACCAACACCAAATCAAACCCAAGCATTACTAAGGTATAGTTTATATAAAGCCCTATAATTAAAAGGAAACCACCTATTAATTCAACAAAACTGGTGAGGTATGTGAATAGTGTTACCATCGGTTTGTGGATATGCAAGTGTTCAGCATCTGCTAAAAAATTAGCTACTACTCCGCTTATTTTAACATTAAATACTTTATCATATCCCTGAGTAAAGAATAAAATCCCTAAAAACAGGCGAGCTATAACTTCGGCAAACTGTAATTTATATTCTAACATTGTTTTTCCTTTTAGCAAATGTCTGCCAAGTAATTTCGGTTAATTATGACAAAAATCAAGTATGTATATGAGAGTTGTCAGAATAATAAACTTTAATACAACCCACATTTGTAAAAAAACAAAATATGAAAACAACCATTTACAGTCAGCATCAAGAGCATACAGTATGGCTCAATAAATTATCTTTCTATACAGATGATATGGCTATCATGCAAAAGCGTATAGAAGAAATTGCAAAGAAGAATACGGCAAAAGAAGTGCAAATGCAAATAGAGCATTTTCAGAACCAACTATTGGTACAAGCAAATGATATGGATGAGATTAAACGCAACATTAAAAAAGATGAAAAACAGTTAGAGAGCAATGTGCTGAAAAACGAAACTGCAGTTGACCATAGAAAGGTGGAAGACCATTATAAAGAAAGAGAAGACGTAAAAGCTTTTGAAGATAACTTTAACAAACTGCGTAAAGACCTAAATCACTTTGCTGCACAATGGATGTAGTTCTCTCTCTCATTAATATTAAAAGCCGGACTATGTTCCGGTTTTTTTATGAAGTGATTTATAAAACTGACAAATATCATTTGTCGAAATTGACCAAAGTCATTCTCATTGCCTTGCTGCCATTATACCTTTGTTTTAATAAAAACTAAAAATTATGACAACACTAACAAAAACCTACACACATCAACACGTTCATTCACTAAGTTTAATTGAGCGTTATAACAAACTAATCGAAAAACTACAGTTTAGTTACTTTGGTTTAATTTCTATGGCCATACTGGTGGGCAGTATTTTAGGCGGCATAGCAGCCATGTATGTATTTGAGAACGACGCACCTTTATGGCAATTTATATTATGCCTTGGCTTCTGTATGATGAATAATGTATTTGCTATATCGCAAGCACCAGTTAAATGGGTATTTAACACCTTTGTGCTAACCGTATTGGTAAATGCATTCCTAATTATAGTTAACAATATCTAATCTATTGAATAGATTGCTTTAAGAGCCTTTCAGCAATGAAGGGCTTTTTTATTTAAACAAATTATAATTCCGTACGGGGGTAATGAATATCATATTTCTCTAATTCCTTTACAATGGCGCGTAAGATGTAAAAGTCTTTATACCATTTTCTATCGGCAGGAACTATTTGCCATTGCACATCTTTATTGCAGTGTTCAAAAACAAAGTTATAGGCTTTTGCATACTCATCATGTTTCCTAACAGCTATAACATCCGCTTTTTGGTATTTCCAGCGTTTGTGTTCATCTGTTTTTCGTTCTTCTACTCTTTTCAATTGTTCTTTGTGTGATACATGCAAATAGAATTTTAAGATAATGGTATTGTCTTTCTGCAAGCCGCGTTCAAACATATTTATTTCTTTGCAGCGTTCTTTAATTAACTTATCGGGTATAGATTTATTTACAAAGGGCACCAATATATCTTCGTAATGCGAGCGGTTAAATATTTGTGTCATTCCCTTTTCAGGACAAGCGCTATTAATGCGCCACAAGAAATGATGCGCAGCTTCCTGTATAGTTGGCACCTTAAATGCTTTTACATTACAGCCTGTAGGGTCAACACCGGAGAAAACATGCTTTACCGCACTGTCTTTACCTGCAGCATCCATGCCTTGCAAAACTATCAACACGCCATATTTGCGTTGTGCATATAGTTTGTTCTGTATCTTATTAAGCTTATCAATTAAGGTTTTGGTTTCCTTATTGGCTTCTTCTTCGGTTATTTTCTCAACGGGTAACGTTGAGATGTCCTTTAAGACGATACGTTTTGGCATACAATTTTCTTAAAACAAATGATTAAAGCTTTTAGCTACTACATAAGCAGCACCGGCAGCAGCAATACCAATGGCAGTTACTTTAAGTGCTCCTTTAAAAGGAGATTGCCCCGTAACTTTGGTTTTAAAATAACCAAACACAAACAGACATATCACGGTGAGTATAGAAGAAACTATCAATCCTTTTTGCGGAGTATCGGTAAAAAAATAAGCACTCAAAGGAATCAGCCCACCCACTATATACGACACGCCAATATTTGCCGCACTGTTTCTGGCACGGTTGGCATCGGGTTCTTCAAGGCACAACTCATACTTCATCATAAAACGCACCCACTGGTCTTTATCTTTTGCCAGTTCTTCGGCAACCACATCCTGTGCATTTTTGCTTAAACCAAAACCCGCAAGGGCATCTCTTACTTCCTGCTTTTCTACTTCGGGTTTCTCAACTACTTCTTCATACTCTCTTTTCTGCTCGGTAGCATAATGTTCCTGTTCAGTCTTTCCGGCTAAGTAACCACCCAAGCCCATGGCAATACTGCCTGCCACAATCTCGGCAATGCCTGCTGTTATAACAATGCTGTTGCTTTGCACTGCACCGCTTAAACCCGCAGCCAACGCAAAGGGCACAGTCAATCCATCGCTCATGCCAATAACAATATCGGTTATAAAAGCCGAACTCTTTAAATGTGTTTCTGTATGCTGCATACCTTTTTAGAAGTGAAAAGGTAAAGATAAATATTATCCGGTAGTTAGCTAGTGAGCTTTATCATCGGGGCGTTCCGTTGATTACAACGGCGGGCTTTCCACTACAATCCCTAACGCACATAACCTTAGAAACCCCTTAATTCTCTAAGTATTAAAACGCTATCCTTTTTTGAATAGTTGTAAGTAAAATTTCTTGCTACATTATATTTTTTAGAAACCAAGATGATAGTCTTTGTTCTTTTGCTAAATAGTATTGTTCCATAATCAAGGTCGTAGTGGATTCCATATCCTTTTTCGCCTACCTTAATATTGGGATAAGCCGGACTTGAATTATGGAGAAAAGTATATTCCTTTTTCTTAAAATCAATAATAAAATTACCAGGCCAATTAATTGCAAAATCAAAATAATCAGGCTTATTATCGCAATCCTTGTATTTACAATTGGGACAATAACTGCATGTTGGACATTTTTTTAAAGATTGATAATATGCTTTCTTTATTTTTATTAAAGTATCTTTTATTATTGTGTTTGAATCTGCTCTACAAGCCATAACAACACCCTCATATTTTCTTGTTCCTGTTGGGTACTTTGTATTAAGACAAGCCGTTAAAAAGATTGCAAAAACTATAATTATTTTGTTTAATTTTTTCATCCTCCCAAATATAAAACAAAAAATCCCCCTCTTTGCAGAGAAGAACTTTTATTATGTTTCGTCATTCCGAACTTGTTTCGGAATCTATCTTGCTTGTTCGGGATGCTGAAACAAGTTCAGCATGACGGTGCGCTTTGCTCGCAATAACAATACTTAACTAATGGTTATTGCCTGTATGGCGCACAAACCACCATTTAGGGCAGGGTTTGTTTTGTGGCGCCAGCGGGCTGCAATGTGCAGCTTTTGCCCGCTGTAGGTTGCACCCAGGTTCACGCCGCTGAACCCAGTGGAGTCTTCCGACCAGATCTGCACGTTTTCCATAGCGCCCATGTTGTTATTGGTCCATTGGACGGCTTGGGCCTCGGGATTGCCATAACCGATGTCGATCCCCATGTTGCGGATGAACTCGGA
>CAJCJB010000274.1 GCA_903970545.1 Candidatus Saccharimonadota bacterium
AAAAAGAAAAAGAAATGTAAACCTGCTTTTACCCATTCTTGAAAAGAATAGTAAAGATATAATAAAAAATACCAATTAAAAAACTATTAACAGTAGTTTTTTTTGTATAACGTTATTTTTTTGCGGTATTCGAGTTGTTTAAGCCAGGTTAATAGTATATAAAATACTCCACGGGCCCGATTTTCAGGGGTGGCATCGGCAGTTAGCTTGCAATGTATTTCGTACAGGGAGGCTATTGATATAAGCAACTTAGCTGAAGGCGTTTACTTTATTACCGTTGCAAGCGGCACAAGCGTTAGTACCAAAAGGTGGTGGTAAGCAGGTAGGTAGGTTATTTACTTCAGCGTATCAGCTACAACAACCAAACTTTCTTCTACCCATTTATACAGAGTGGCTTTTTCGGCTTCGGTTAGTTTAGCATTGCTGTGCATCCACAGGTAAGAGTCCATAGGCATCTCTCCGTCTTCTACTTCTTCTTTTATTTCTTTTAGTTTATGCAGTTTTCGCTTTGTTTTATAGCCGTTAAACTCTGAGAAATTAAGATGGCGTTTTCCATCTTTTACATGATTAGCTAGCCACCATGCCACAGGTTGTATGTTATAGTACCAAGGGTATTCAGTGTGGTTAGAGTGGCAATCGTTACAAGCCTTTTGTAATATGTTTTGCACATTAGGCGCAACGGTAACCGTGTGTGTAATATCTTTCGAGTCTTCAACCGTTCCCACATTCTTTGCCGGACGGATAAATTGTATCACCACTAAAATAAGAGCCAGTGCTATTAATATCTTCTTCATTATCTTCATATTTTCCTATACTTTTATGTTAAGCCAGTTAAGTGCGTTGCAGCTAAGTAGTTTCTCTTGTATGCGTGTATCTGTTATGTGTTTCTTTATCAAATTACCCGGCACATTCTCTCCCAACGGAAAAGGATAATCGCTGCCCAAAGCAACAAAATCTTCTCCCATTACGTCGGTTAAATAATCTAAAGCTTTAGGCGAATGCACTAAAGAATCTACATAAAATTTGCCTTTAAAATTATTGGGATGCACAGGGTTATCAATGGCCACCAAATCTGGGCGACAATCATAACCATGTGCTATACGTGGTTGCGTAAAAGGAAAAGAACCGCCGCCATGCGCAAATGCTACACGGAGTTTTTTATACTTCTCGAACACACCACCCAGCAACATAGAGCAAATAGCACGCGATGTTTCGGCAGGCATACCAACCAACCAGGGCAACCAATACTTCTGCATATTCTGTTCGCCCATCATTTCCCAGGGATGTACAAAAATACACATATCTAAATCCTCGCATGCTTGATAAAAATGATGGTATATACTCTCATTTAAGTTTTGCTGATTAACGTTGCTGCCTATTTGTACACCAACCAACCCTATGCTTTTGCAACGCTCTAATTCTTTAATGGCTAAATCAACATCCTGCAAAGGCACCGTACCTAAGCCGATAAACTTTGTTGGATGCAGACTAACCACTTCAGCAATATGATTGTTGAGGTATTTAGCTATTTCTAATCCATCTTGCGGTTTTGCCCAATAATTAAATAACACAGGAATAGTTGACAGAACCTGCATGCTTACTCCGTGTGCATCACATTCTTCTATACGTTTTTCAGCGCTCCAGCAATTGCTTTCTATCTCACGGAAGAACTTGGTGCCTTTCATCATTCTGGCACAGCAAGGTTTGTGATGCTCTAAACGGGTAAACTCTCCGTAGCCGAATTTCTTTCCCCAATCGGGTAAGTTCTCAGGCAAAATATGCGTGTGAATATCTATAGTCAGCATGCCGCTAAGTTAGATTTAAAAATTAAAAGGTAAGGCTTGTATAATTACTTTTCCTGAAGGAAAACTCTTTTGGCAGTAGTAATAGCAACCGCATTATACTTCTTCTCTAAGTAACTCATTATTTTCTCAATGGTTTGCTTAGAGCTTGCATCAAGGGTTTTAACATCTTTAGCAAATACTTCGGTTAATGCTAAGTTATTAATCTCTCTTATCTTTTGAGGGATTTCGCCAAAAGCAAGTTCTATGGTGCGTTCTTGTAAGATATCTTGAAACTCGGTTACTTTTTCCGCAATGATTTCTTCGCAAATCTTAATTTCTTTTTTGCGTAAAATAACATTTTGCTTAGCCTGCTTTTTAATATCGCTTACAGAGATATAATCTATATTAAACTTTTTAAGCACTTCAGGGTGTACATCCACCGGAACAGCTAAATCGATAATGATTTTTTTATCGGTATCGTTTTGTAGTAATTGTTTGTAAACATCAGGGGTAATTAGATTAACGCTTGAGCCAGTACAGGTAATTAATACATCAAAGCCTTTTGTATAGTTCTTTAGCTGATTAATATCAAAAGCTTCTGCGCCAAGCTCAGCTGCCAATGTTTGTGCTTTAGATAAAGAGCGGTTAAACACAGCGAAAGAAGAGAAGTTGTGTTTCTTAAGGTACTTTGCCATAGTGGCATTTGTTTGCCCTGCACCAATAAATACACAACGTGAATTTTCTTTTACATCTTTCTCTTTCAAAATGCGATATGCTAAAGACATCACCGATACAGGGTTCTTGGCAATATCACTTTCGGTAAATATTTGTTTTGCGGTTTCAATGGTGTGTTTACTTAACACCCGCATAAACTCTCCGGTAATTCCGTAACCCAAACTTTTTTCATAGGCTTGTCTAAATTGGGTAATAATTTCACGTTCACCAACTACTAAAGAGTCTAATGAAGAAGCTACTTTTAGGATATGATTAACAGCCTGAGAGCCAACAAATAATTGAGATGAGTCAGAAAGTTTTTTTACTTCCGCCTTCTTTAAATTATTGTTTAGTAAAGAAAAGAGATGGTTTAAAAAAGCTTTGTTTACTATCTTTTTAGTGGTGAGCAAAAACTCTACACGGTTGCAGGTGGAAAGATAAACCAATTCTTTTAAGCCAAGTTCTGTTTTAATCTTAGTAAGAATGCCTTTTACTGAGGCATCATCTACATGAAGTTTACCAATTTCGGTAAGAGAAAACTTTTTATGAGTTGCGGCAACAATGTAAAAATGGTCTTGTTTCATACGCTTTCGCAAATATCCTGTATTTAGATAGTTTGTTTGTCATTACAATGTCATACACCGTATGATTTTTATCACAACAAAATTTGAGTAATTTCCGGCTTACTTTTTGGAAGCTATCTTTTGAAGCGTCTCTTTTTCTTTATTAGTAAGACTTTCGTAGCCTGTGCGGTTTATTTTATCTAATATCTCGTCCAGCGTTTTTTCATCGGCATCCATCTTAATACTATGTATAACTTTTAAATTCTTACTTTTGTTTTTTGGCTTACGTTTAAAGAACTCCATCAAATCGTTTCCTTTTTTTAGTTGCATACCATACAGCAAACCAAATAATGCGCCACCAATATGAGCAACCTTTCCACCTGTGTTAATCGAAATATCAATAATAGTAGATAATAGAAACAACACCAACACTACCCACTTTAAAGGAAATGAGCCAATAAAGAAAACACTTACGGGTAAATTAGGCGCATAAATAGCAGTTACAATAGATATGGCAGTTACCGAAGCAGAAGCCCCCAACAAATAAGAATTGCCCGGAATAAATAAATTAAAGAATAAAGAAAAGAGAATAGCTCCTGCAATACCACCAACAATATAAACAAACCACAATCGCTTTTCTCCTACTATAGAAGAGAATATCTCGCCCATAAAATAGAAGTAAATCATATTAAAGAATATATGACCAAGCTCCATGTGGGTAAACATGTATGTAAGCGGCGTATAAAACCTTGTTACCAGTTGACCAACGTTAGACGGCATCATAAAATAAGTAACCCATGAGGGATTGATAAGATTTGCAATGATATTACTCAGCAAAAAAACAATGCCGTTTATAAGCAGTATTTGTGTTACTACCGAAAAGCTTTTAAACTTTGCTAATCTATCACTCAATCCTATGTTACTCATTTTAAAAAGCGCAGCAAATCTATTATTTTAACGCGTTGCCGCCGTACTTACACCAAATAAATTTTACCTTTGACGGTTCCTATAAAGTTAACTATAATGTGCCGAATAATAAAATTTGTTTTAAGCTGTTTATTTTTATTTTCTATACGAACGGCTTCGGCACAAACCACCCTTATTATCCCTCTGGGCAACCCGCCAACTGATACGATAAGTCTTATTTATGCCAATCCGCCAGATTATGAGGAGGCTCGC
>CAJCJB010000275.1 GCA_903970545.1 Candidatus Saccharimonadota bacterium
TGAGTGCCTGGAAATACAGCAGAGTCTAGCAATGCGCTCATCATTTTAGTTTCTCCTTTGGGAGTTTTTTCTCCCCACGGGTTTGGAAAGTCATTGCCCATCATAATCATTCCACCTCTTGGGCCACGCAATGTTTTGTGAGTGGTAGTGGTTACAATATGGCAATGAGGTAATGGGTCGTTCAACAGCCCGCGTGCTATTAAACCGGATGGATGCGAAATATCAGCCATTAACAAAGCACCAACCTCATCGGCAACTTTTCGCAAAGCAACATAATCCCAGTCTCTGCTATAAGCAGATGCGCCACAGATAATCAATTCTGGCTTTTCGGTTAATGCGGTTGCCCTAAGTGTATCGTAATTAATTTGTCCTGTTTTTTCTTCCACTCCGTAAAATGTAGCGCGGTATAATTTTCCACTAAAGTTTACAGGAGAGCCGTGCGTTAAATGTCCACCATGAGAAAGATTAAATCCCAAAATCGTATCGCCGGGTTTTAAGCAGGCAAGCATTACCGCAGCATTTGCCTGAGCACCTGAATGTGGTTGTACGTTTGCCCAAACAGCACCAAATAATTCTTTAGCTCTGTCAATAGCAATTTGCTCTATTTCATCAACCACTTCGCAACCACCGTAATAGCGTTTGTGAGGCAACCCTTCGGCATATTTATTGGTAAGAACCGAGCCCATGGCTTTCATCACGTCGTTGCTTACATAATTCTCTGAAGCAATTAATTCTATGCCGCGCGTTTGGCGGTCAAGCTCTTTTTTTATTAAAGAAAATATTTTTGTGTCCTTTTTCATATTTATTTTTTGTTTCTGTCCAGGTGCTTTTTGTTTCTCGCAAAGTCGCCAAGACGCTAAGGTTTATAAATTGTTTACAATTCTGGTGATTCCGTTTTTTATTAAAGGTTCGTTGAAATTAATTAATAATCCGAGTTTGAGTCCGGTTATTTTTAAATAAGTGAGCAATTGTTTAGGATGAACCGGTGCAATCGCTTCCACTGATTTTAATTCAATGATTACTTTGCTTTCAATAATTAAATCTGCTCTAAAACCAATTTCCATTTTCAAATCGTTCCAAATTACGGGAATTCCTTTTTGTTTTTCAACATTCAATCCCTGTTTACATAATTCATAATGCATTATTTCTTCATATACTGATTCGAGCAAACCCGGACCAAGTGTATAATGAATTTGGTAGGCAGTATTTACAATTTGTTTTGACAATTCGTTTTCCGTCATATACTTTGCGTCTTAGCGAGCCAATTTTTATGATTACTCTATTTTGTAAAGATACATTGCCGGAATTAAAATCATGCAGGGTGCTGGTGATTGTAATAAACCCATAAATAATCTGCTGAAAACATACCCATCATTTATTTTCCCGAAAACCCATCCTGCTATAAAAAAAACTCCTGCCAGTAAAAATAAAGAAAGATATAATATGCTTAACCAACGCACAATTCTTTTTTCGGTAAAAAGAAAAAGTAAAAACCTGCGCTGTATAAACCAATACATAAACACAAACAAGGGGGTAATAAACCATTTGGCGGTATAAATTGTTTGGTAAGAAAACAGATTTAAAAAAGATAAAAACCACACAACACGATTATTATTCTCGTTATAAAACTTATCATACAAAGCACTATTAATGCTTATAAAAAGCGTTTCCCTAAAAAAGCCCAGCACCAACAAAGCCAAAACAAATAAGGCTATTTTAATCTTTCGGGTCATTGGCTTTAAGTTCCTTTAACGAAGAATTTACCCACCACATCCACAACAAAAAAATAATTGAATAAACCAAAATGGTAAACGTATACGTATGATTAAACTCAATATACTGAGGGGCATAATAGCTTATACATATTAAAGCCACAACACGCAGCACGTTAGTAAAATGTATAATAACAACCCCTAACGGAATAAACCACAGTTTCTTTTTTATGTTTCCCGGAAAAGCAATAACAAACAGCGTGAAAAACATAAATAACGTAAGGGCATTGCAAGGACTGCCAATCCAAATGGGGTGTGCACCATCAATGCCAATAAGTTGCAGGTTGCGGTCTTCTATACTTTGGTAAACCGTAAACCCCAATAATTTCAGTACAAATGCGGCATTGGCTATAATAAGGCTTATTAGTTTCTCGTCTACCAGGGTATAGGGTTTTATAACCCATTGATGCAACATATACCACCCTATATAAAGTACCGATGCAAAAACAAAAAAACGGATAGTTTTACTTTTAAGGTTTATAAATGGCATGGGGGCAAATATACAATTTATGGGCGTTCCGGCGGTTTACCGCCGGCGGGCTTTACGCGCTGCACGGCAGCTTGCTGCAATCCCTAACGCGATGTATTATTCACTTTATATTCCTTTACTTAGTAGGTTTCAGTTTTCTTACTTTTTTCTCTATAAATAATCTCTTCATTATACAGTTTTATAGCCTTGTTAAATTTTTTAAAGTGTCCTGAAATAAAGGCGATAAATGACGTTAAACCTAAAGAATAAAGAGGTATTTCTTTTGAGTTCATTGTATATATACTTTTTCGCTTTCCATGTTAAAAAACCAAGTATTCTTATCAGAAAACCCGGTATTCCTATCAGATGTTAGGGTATTCTTATCAGATAACCTGGTATTCTTATCGGGTGTCGTGGTATTCCTGTCTAAATACCCTCACGCCGGCATAACCGTCGGAACACCCCAATTATTTATCGTCATCATCTTTTTGTCCGGTTAGTTGTTTTAGTTTTTTCACAAAAATATCTTTTTTGGTAGGGCTGCAAACATTAAACTGGTAAGAGGGTCCTTTATCTACCTTTTGTTTTTTCTCTTTCACCTCTTTAACATCATTATTAAAAGCCTGGTTACTGGAAACCACTTGCATTACCCCTTTAAAATACTCAAAGAAATACCAGGTGCTTTGGTCTAATTCAAAATATATATCCAATACATCTCCCGATTTTTGCTTTTTTATTTGAATGATGCCGGGCACGTAACGGTAAATCTCGTTTTTAAATAAGTTAGCAACCCCAATTTGTCCGGTTGATAAAAACGATTTTGTTTTGTTGTTGTAAACCATCTGCACATCGCCCAGAAAAATAGATTTCTCTAACTCATCAGGAAACTTTTTATAATTGCCATACAGGTTTAATTCTGATAAAGCTTTATCGCCACGCTCTTTACCCAATATTTCTGCAAGCCCCTTTTCAAATGTCTTACGTCCAAAATCGAGTGGGGTAAGTGTATTGTTATACGTTTCAAAATCTGTCGCCATTTTCTTCATGGCGCTTTTATCAAAGAAAAACTCAAGAGCCATTAATAAATCAAACTTCGCGCTATCATTAATCGTATTGTGCGTAGCATTTCCAGCTGCGGTAACCTTTAACTGTCCTAAATCAGCACCAACATCAAGTTTTCCTTCGCCATATATTAAGCAATTGGTAGTACCCAGGCTTAAATAATTTCCGGGCAAAGATTCCTCAACTAACTTCTCCTTGGATGAAATCTGATACTCTTTCTTTTCTCTGTCAAAGCCTAAGTAGCCTTCAACTGCCAAAACATCTTTCTCGTTTTTATTTGGAATACGTGGAGATAAAAAGCCCGAATAAACCCTGTTTGAATCAGGGGAGTATATAATGCCGGAACCTATAACGTTTCCATTTACATCCTTTGCATCTTTAGGAATAGGGATTAAAATATCTTTAGGATTAATCTCCCCTTCAAACTTTAAATAAGATTTCCCGAGATGACAAGTATGCAGTATTCGGGTTCCGCCATCATAATACAAAAACTGATTGGTTGCTTTTAAATATACCTTACCGGCATAGCTAAAGAAATCGTTAAATTTAAAATTATCTTTTTCAGGAATCTCACCTTCTGATATTGTTTGCCCGGATGTGTCGGGTTGTATTTTAGCAAAATGAATGTTATATGGTTTTTCGTTTTCATCCAAATAGGTGTAATCTCCTTGTGCCCAATAATGTTTACGTCCATTAATGAATGCTGTAACATTTTTTATTGTATGATATTTGGTTACAGAGTTTGCAATGATTACTGCTTTTTTCAAAGTATCTATTACCGCATTTTTGCGTATAACAACTTTTCCGCTATCAGGAAAGAGCCGCATATCAGCCACATCAATATAGGGTACATTTATACAATTAATAATGTATTTACGTAAGTTGTATTTTGCGGCAGGGGCATAAAACCTAAGTGAATCTTGTTGCGGATGAACAGAAATAAATTCCGGTGCATCAAGCTGCAAGTCACTGTCAAGCTCAGCATTGATTTTCTTTTGATCATCGCCAAGTTGAATAGTTTCACTATCCATAAACCATTTAAACCTATCCATATAACTTATGTATTTGTTCTTTGGAAACTCTACAATAGAGGCTTTCCCATTAGAAACAAACATCCCGGTACGTTTTTCAAAATCAATAGTTGCATTTACATTACTTGTGGCAAAAGTGAAGCCTTCTTCATCAAATGCTTTTAAATGAAAATCTGCGGTATCGGAAAAGAATTTTTTCTCTTTAAATAAGATTTTAGCAGATATTAAATCTGCCCGTTGAAAATCTACCTTTCCTTTACCATATAATTCGGTTGGAGATAAATCGTATCTACCTCTAAATTCAGCCTGTTTATTATAGGTTGAAAAAGGTGTTTCAGTATCAAAAGCATTCAGTAAATCTTTATAAGGCATCCAATGTATATATATTTTATCTCCATGTGCTTGCGGAAACTCATTTGGATTGTCCTGTTCCTTTATATCAAAAGTTTGTGCAATACCATTTAACGAATCGGGAAAGAAAATAAAATCATTTCCTTTACTCAAGGAAGAACTAAATGTAATGTCACCACCACCTTGCAAACCTTTATTGCTTAAACGGATTTCATTCTCAAATTTTCCCTTACCGCCATATACCTGATATCCACCAAGAGGTGTTTTACGAATAAATCCGAGTGAATAATCTTTTTGAAGAGATAACGTATCCCTAAAAACAGGGAATATACCCGATGATGTAAATTCTCCCTGAAACTTTAGAGAAGCATTATTGAAATTATCTAAGCTGTCAATAGTAAAAGGATCTAACTTAAAATAGAATTTATCTCTATTATATACCCCACGCTGTATAGACCGCCTTTCATAAAATGCATAAGAATCTTTAAAACTTTTAAAGATAGGATACTGTGGTGCATTTATACGACCAGAATGATTTTTAGGATTATCTACATCCAACTCTCCGGAAATGTTTTCTACAACCGTTTGCACACGTTTAAAAGGAATACTTCCATCTGGTTCGGGTTCTAAAGCGGTTACATATATACGTAAAGAATCTACCTGCTTCAGGTTTACTTTATTTAAATCATAATCATAAGAAAATTCTTTTCCATGAAATTCAAATTTACCTGAAGATACAATACCGCTAAATTTAAAACTGCGTCCTTTTTTTACAACAATTTCACCTCCTTTCGGAAACACAAAAACCTTTTGTGTATCACTTAATAATATTTGTTTTACACCATGTACACGCATATCAAAATTATTATTCAACAAGTTAATAGATGCGTTTGTTTGTCCGGGTAAAACCGAATGAAAAGTCAAGACATCATAGTCGGCTTGTTTGCGACTTGCTTTTATATAATTAAAGAGTTTATCCTTTATAATTACCTCGTCAGTTTCAGGATTATAAGTAATCAATCCAAAACTTGCTATTTTTATTAGAATTGGGCGTAAATCTGCCGCTAACCACTTCATAAATTTGGCTAAATCAACAGCTGTAAAGGATTTTAATTTTCCATTTTGCTCATAGTATTGATTTATTTTTGATACAGGGTTGACATCCGATATTTGTCCTTTTATAGCATCATATCTTTCTGTAGTAAAAAAATCTTGTGATTCAAAATAAGCTTGTCCTTGAAAATTTGCCGCCAAGAAACCAATATCTATTTTGGGAGAGTCTATTTTCCAAACCAATTCTTCAAAATACATATCTAATTTATGGTAAGAATTATAGAAAGGTGTTTTTTGTATTCCCTGCTCGGTACGAATTAAAGACACTTTACGTTGATCAGCTAGGTATTTAAAATCACACGCAGGATGCGTGATAGAATCCTTATCCATATAAAATTTTATGGCGGCATTATCTGCCGTAATTTTGTCGGTTGCCATAATAAAATTTCGTGCTGATACTTCTAAGAAGCGTTGGTTATTTCTTTTAAAAACTACCCTAGCAGGATTATTTATATCTCCACTACCCACAAATTGTGCGCCTCGCATAGAGAAACCACCATCGTAAAACACATCCTTAATAACACCCTTTATTTCCAACCGTTTGGTATAAGTATCAAAACGGGGATAAGTAGGTTTTCCGTTTTCACTAATTACTTTATCCGTAAGCCTACCAAGTTGTGGTTTATCGAAGTATTGGGTGTTATGAAATATAGCTGAATCACTCATATATCCACCCGACTTACAATCTATACTATATTTCTTTATATCAGCAAATACATCACTAAGCCCGGTACGTTTCCAACTTACTATACCTCCTTTGCCATAAAAACGACCAGAGGTTGGGTAATAGGTTCCGCTTGTATTTTCAATATTAACAGAATCTCCACGCGAATTGCTACCGGATAGAGTAACATTATTAAAAACTAATTTAGGGATACTATCGT
Source organism: Candidatus Saccharimonadota bacterium (assembly GCA_903970545.1). GTDB lineage: Bacteria > Bacteroidota > Bacteroidia > B-17B0 > Aurantibacillaceae > PALSA-968. The sequence goes on from CAJCJB010000275.1 coordinate 6,683, forward strand.
AATCAAATTTATAATTACTTCCATTTGTATACCACTGGCAACTGGAGGTTTTGTAGAACATACCACTCTCAAAAACATTATCACTCATCTCTAAAAAATCATTAAAAGGCTTAGGGTTTTTGTTTTTTGTAATGATTTTATCTAATAGCAATTGCCACGTATCAAAACTTGATATAGCTTGTTTAGAATTAATAAAATTAGCAACTGCAATTAAGTAGTTTTGAAAATAGGGATAAGGTTTTAATTTCTTCTCCAGCATTTTATTGCTAGTGATATATACGTAGTTTTTATAAAAATTAGAATACACTGGAGTTTTCCAGAACTTACTCAGGTTTTCTATAAAGGCAGAGGCATCATCTTTGTTAGCAGAGTTATCCTGAAAGTATTTATCAAGCTCTTTTAAGAATTTAACCGAGTCGGGGGTAAATGCAACTATTTTTTGAGAGAATGCACCTAGTGAAGACAGGAAAAACAAAATACAAATTAAACCTCTTTTCATGTTTTATTAAGAATTGCCTAAATTTAACACCAATTTAGCTTCAACTAGGCTTGGAGGAATTAATCTTTTAAAAAATCTATAAACAAAAACCCCGACTCATTAAGGAATCGGGTTTTAATTTTTATTAAACTATTATCAATTTAAAACAAGAAACCAACGTTTATTTGTATACCATTACTTTTTAAGCTCTGTGCAGCATAGGTAAAACTATTTCCTTGAATATTAGTATAATTATACACAGAATTTGCTTTTACAGTAGAAATAAATGAATTTACAAAATTAAGGCTTGCAAAAACTGAAGTTGTTCCTGCAATACGATATTCTGCTCCTGCACCAATATTTAAACCAACTCTTACAGGAATGCAGTCCTTGTATATGCTTAAATTGTTATAAGATGCGGCACTAATTCCTGTTGTAGTGTTATCATCCGCTTTGGCACCAGCTAAAACATCAACATGTCCTCCAAAATCAACAAAGTATTTAAACCCGCTAATTTCTTTAGTCTTCATCTTTAATACAAAAGGCAGGGTTACATATGTAGTGTGTATATGGCGATTTAATAAGATATGAGCCGTATTTTGACCTGTTACAAAAGCTGAGGCAAAGTTGCTTGGTGTTTGCCCTTTAATTTCTACTAAAGCGGGAGTATTATCTATAATGTATCCTGTTGCATAATTGTTTGCAGAGTTTACATTATTCACGGTATAATTATATTTTATTTTACCTCCATCAAAATCTCCCCCAATTCCCGTTTGAAAAGAAACCACGTCACTAATCCTGAATTCCATATTCAACCCAAAGCCGGTGCCAAGTATAGCTCCACCTTTAGAGTAATTATTGTTAGTTGGCATATTATACCAGGTTGGTGTAAGGCGACCAAATACCCCAAAACGAACACTTTTGGGAGTATCTTGTGCTAATACATTTGATGTAGCAAAACCAATTGCAATAAATACGTAAACTAATTTTTTCATACTGTTTATTTTTTGAATTTTGTAGCGCAAAGATATATCTTTTACTAAATGAAGCAACTTAACTTTTTTTACACCTTTTCCGTTGTTCTTTTAATTAGTATATTAAGTTCCTGTAGCCATAATAAGTTAAAAGATGTTGATATATCACGCGTAAAAATTAACCCTGTTAAGCTTTTGCGGATGGATGAAGGCATATTCTTTACCAAACCGGATGCATTTAAGCAGGAAGCCAAAAAGATGAAAACTAAGTATGGCAACTTTTATAACAGTTTTATTTTTGATGTGCTTAATCATGGAGAGGAACACGATTCGGTTTATAAAGCAATGGCTTTGTTTGTTCAGGATGCGGACATGAAACAGGTGTTTAACCAAAGCAGAAAAGTTTTTACAAATGAAGTTATATCAGGTATAGAGAATCAATTAAGTGATGGACTTAAACATTTAAAGTACCACCTGCCGCAAACCGTTTTACCTAAACAATATGTAAGCTTTATCTCCGGGTTTAATTATAACATTACTACTATGGATAGCACCTTGGGTATAGGGATTGATATGTATTTAGGTTCTGACAACAAATACTACCAAATGCTGCAATACCCTAAATACAAAACACGTTGTATGAATACCAATTATGTAGTTAGCGATGCTATTAAAGGTTGGTTGATACATTGCTACGATAAAAACGAACAGTTAAACAACCTGCTTAACCACATGATTTTTTACGGCAAGCTGTATTACGCGTTAGATGCCGCCCTGCCTGATGTGGAAGACTCCATTAAAATACAATACAACACCCTACAGATGAAATACTGCAAAAACTACCAGAAGAATTTGTGGGCTTACTTTACACAGCAAAATAGGTTATATAATAATGATTTAAAAGAACTTGCGCCTTTAATATCTGACGGGCCTTTTACTTCGGCTATAAGCAAAGAGTGTCCGCCACGAATTGCCATGTATATTGGTTGGCAGGTGGTGCGTGCGTATATGAATAAGAATGCCGATGTTACCGTTGAAAAACTAATGAACACCGATGCACAAACCATTCTTTCTAAATCAAAGTATAAACCCTAAAGCAGTATGAAACAATCTGAAATAACATTTAAAGTAAGCTTAGACGAACATAACCTTCCTGTAAATATAGAATGGCAATCGCCGGAAACGAACCTGCCCACTAAATGCAAGAGCATGATGGTTGCCTTGTGGGATGAGAAAGAAAACAATACCATGCGCATTGATTTGTGGACTAAAGATATGATGGTGGATGAGATGAAGAAATTTTACATCCAGAATATTATGACGCTTACCGATACCTACCAAAAGGCAACGGCAGATGATGCAACGGCTGCTTTAGTAAAAGATTTTTTTGCTGAGGTGGGTAAAAAGATAGGTGTGTTTCAGTAATTACATATTGACCTTTTTCAAACTTTCAATGTCTTGATATAAGTATAGTATCTTGTTACTATCTAAAAGATCGTGAGTAGCATAAAAGGAAGCTATTTTATGCCCATTTTTTTTAATTATAATATAATTGGTAGAACTTTTTGAAAATGTTCTCAATAAGATTACCTGCAACATACCCCATTCAATAAACTCTTCCTTTATTTTATTTATATCATAGTATTTTAAATGCAGACCGCTTTTGTCTGTTTCTAAATTTAAGAGGGCGTATCTAACCCTAAAAGAAATACGAATAAGATATATAATAAATA